>DATEKZ010000372.1:0-4754 GCA_035277185.1 Verrucomicrobiia bacterium | reverse complement strand
CGGTTCAAAATGTTCCGCGTGATTGGCGCGGGCGGAGCGGATCCGGTCACCGAGTGGAACAATTGGGCCATGGCGATCCATTTCTCGGCGGACGGAATCCACTGGGGTGAAGCGGTTGCAAAGACGGGCCGGGTTGTGGATCGCAGCACTGTATTCTGGAATCCGTTCCGCAAGGTCTGGGTTTACAGCATTCGCCACGTCTATAAGGTCGGAGATGAGGTGGACCGGAGATACGGCTTCCCGCGGAAACGCTCTTACCAGGAAGGTCCGGACGTTCTTGCTGCCGCTCGATGGGAAATAAACGAGCCTTTGCGCTGGACGGACGTCGATCGTCTCGACCCGCAACGCGACGATCTCAAGATCAAGCCCCAGCTCTACAACCTCGATGCCGTGGCTTACGAAAGTATGATGGTCGGATTCTTCACCGTCTGGCGTGGTCAGCCCGAGGATCGTCACAAGCCCAACAATGTCGTGTTGGGCTACAGCCGCGACGGATGGCATTGGTCCCGTCCGGACCGGCGGGCGTTCTGTCCCGTATCCGACAAGCAGGGCGACTGGAATGCCAACAATGTCCAATCCGCGGGCGGCGGATTCCTGGTTGTGGGCGACGAACTCTACTTCTACGTCAGCGGACGCTCGGGTCGGCCGGGTGGCAACAAGGCGGGCACGCTGACGACGGGTCTGGCCACGCTCCGCCGCGACGGGTTCGCTTCGCTGGACGCGGAAGAAGCAGGAGGCACGCTGACCACGCGGCCGGTGCGGTTCACTGGAAAACATCTATTCGTCAACGTGGACGATCCAAGGGGTGAACTGCGAGTCGAGATTCTGAACGCGGCGGAGCAGGTCATACCCCGTTTCATGGCGGAGAATTGCGTTCCGGTGGCAGCCGATAAGACTTTACAGTCTGTGCGGTGGAATGGCGTTGAAGACTTGTCGTCGCTTGCAAACCAGCCGGTCCGGTTTCGCTTTCACCTGAAGAACGGCAAGCTCTACGCCTTTTGGGTTTCGCCGGATGATTCGGGCGCGAGTCACGGCTACGTTGCGGCCGGCGGACCGGGATTCTCCAGCAACCGTGATACAGGCCAGCCTGGGCCTTGACCGCGACGAGGTGGATCTCCTGCGAGATCTGAAGTAGGGATGATCGAAAAGTAAACCTGTGGGCTGGCTGAAATCATTTTGGGAAGCGCTGAATACGCCTATGCCGCCAGAAAGTCGCGAATCTGACGAAACCATGGCGAACTTCACGCCGCGTGCCCAGCAAGTGCTGGCGCTAGCACGCCGGGAAGCTGATCGCTTTCACCACAACTTCGTCGGCACCGAACACCTGCTTCTTGGGTTGATCAGGCTGGGACAAGGTGTGGCCGTCAATGTGCTCGGGAAGATGGGAGTCGATCTCGAAGCCGCGCGGTCAGAAGTCGAGAAGCAGGTCGGACCGGGACCGGAGCAGAACCAAGTGTCCGGCCTCATTCCCTATACACCGCGTGTTAAGAAAGTCCTGACGCTTGCAGACAAGGAACGCAAGGCGCTCAATCACGCTTATCTCGGGACCGAGCATATTCTTCTTGGTTTGCTTCGTGAAGGCGATGGTGTTGCCGCTCGTGTGTTGAAAGGGCTTGATTTGTGTGCCGAGGAGGTAAGGCACAATGTATTGAAAGAACTCGATCCCAACTTCTCGCCCACACCGGATGACACTGCTATGCCGAAGAAAGAAGAATCACAAGAGTCACAGCGCGAAACAGTCGATCTCAGCAAGCGATATGACGTGCACTGCCGCGAAGGAGATCAGCAAGTTGTTTATCGAAACGCGCTTCTTAAGGGCATTAAGACGCTGTTCTCGAGAGGTGAGCTTGATCCTGTCTCTGAGTATATGGAACTCGAACAAGCGGACGGACTAACGATATTTGTCTCAAGGTCCTCGATTGTGAAATTCTGCGAGCACGGCAAAGCGGTTGGCTCTGAGATGCCCAACCCCGGGGAGACGTCGTGAAAAATGACCGGATCGATCCCTACTTGCTGTGCTTCCGTGGCTTGATTAGCAACTGCTCCATGACCTGTTCCAGTTCCGCGATCGGCAGCTTTTGTGTATTATAGAAGCGTTCCCGCGCGTTTTGAGAGCGAACACGTCAAAACTTTTGACGCGAGTTGAGGCCATGAACCTCCGGCAGCGGGTTTGGAGTTCCGCCTTCAGGCGGTCCGGACCGGCTAAAGCCGGAACTCCGAGCGCCGGGTTAATGGGTAGACGTTGCGGCTAGGCGACCGCGACATGAAAAAAATCGACAGCATTGAAATGGAACGTGCCTCATTTCCTGATCGCACATCGCCGAAGGCGACCGCACTGGCAGTGGTGTCGCTTTGCTGCTCGTTAACACCGCTCGCGGCTCCAGGGCCGGTCGCCGACCCGAAGGAACTCCCCAAATTCCCACCCGTGGCGCAGCGGATGCCCTGAAGACTTTTCAACTCAAAAATGGCTTTCGCCTCGAACTCGTCGCGGCTGAACCGTTGGTCACTGAGCCGATCGCGCTGGCGTTCGACGAGGACGGACGGCTTTTTGTCGCCGAGATGAGGGACTTCCCGGAGGGCGACAAGGAACATCATGGCCAGGTCAAACGGCTCGAGGATACGGACGGAGACGGTCGTTTCGACAAGTCCACGGTCTTTGCGGACGGCTTGCGCTGGCCTTCGGCGGTTCATTGCTATGGCGGCGGAGTTTTCGTGGGAGCGGCAAGGAAAAGCTGCTCGTGAACATCCTCGACCCGAACCGCGAAGTGCCACCGAATTATTTTGGTTACGTCGTCGATACGCAGGAGGGAGACAGTTACACCGGCCTGATCGTGAACGAAACCGCTGGCAGCGTCACCGTTCGTCAGCCGCTCGGGATCGAGGTGGTCGTCCCGCGTTCGCAGATCGCGAAGATCCAGGCCTCGAGACTGTCGCTCATGCCGGAAGGTCTGGAAGACGGGTTGACCCAACAGGACCTGGCTGACCTTGTGGATTTCATTTTTGCCGATTAACCACAGATGGACACAGATGAACACAGATCGGCGAAGCCGCAACCACACGGACCGCGCCCGGTCCCCGGGCGCAGCGGCCCCCCGCGCGGCCTGGGCGCTCGGACCTTCATCCACGTCAGGCCGTCTCCACGCGCAGCGAGCCGGGACGGCTCGCGCTCCGAAGTTTTTGTCGGAAGCTTCGGCGGCGCAGGCGCGAGTAGCCTCGGCGCGCCGGAGCGTTGCGAAGGCGGCTCGTCGGTAGCCTCGCCTTCCCAAACTGTGTCGCTGCTCTCTATCTGTGTCCATCTGTGGTTTCATACTCAAATGGTTGCACGGCGCAACTTCATTAGAAACGTGGGAGCCCTCGCCGGTGGGGTTGCGGCCGGTCTGACCGGCGGCATCGGAACTCTTTCCACCGCCACCCGGAAAAAAAGCGACATCCGAATCGATCACGTTTCACTCGGCTATGACGACGTTATCTTTCGCGCTCCGGTCGGTTTCGCGGGGGCCCTGGCGGATCGGCAGTCGATCGTGACCGTGAAATGTTCTGTCCGCACTGCGGGCGGAAAAGTCGCCAGCGGATTCGGAACGATCCCGTTCAATCACATCTTCTCGTTCCCGTCGAAGAAGATGTCGAACGAGACCAAGAACGGCGCGATGAAGGCGCTGGTGAGATTTAAGTTATTACACGAGCGGGATCGCCTTGCTGAACGCGGTCGAGGATGCGGGTGAGGTCGGTCATGATCCGCGATGGCCAGGTTTTTCGGAAGCCAACCGCCATTCCGTTTGCAGGTCGCGCCGCTGAATCCACTCGTTGAGTGCCGGCCGATCCAGTTGATCCCCCGACACCGCGAGCATGGAACGAATGTCGCGCACGTGCTTTTCCGAGCCGCCCTCGCGGTAGTATTCCAGCTTGCGCACGATGACGTATTCCGGCGGCGCAAGCACCACGGTCTCGCCTTCCAACTCCACTGAACGACGCAACTTGAAGGCCCAGGCGTTCAACTCGTCCCGTCCAGTCAGATACATGTCCGCTTTGAAGCCCGTCTCAATATGAATGATGTTGAAATGACCGCGTTGCTCCCGTCGTGCCTCGGCAAAGATGGTTTCGCGTGGAGGCAGGTAGAAATCAGCCGTTGGAAAAACTTTCGCCAGCGCTTCAATGTCCGTGTCGCTCAGAAAAACGACGAAATCGACATCGTGCGTGAGACGGGGTTCACCGTAAAAAATCGCGGCGACGCTGCCCGTCACGACATAGCGGATGCCCGCGCGATTCAGCGGACGCACGAACAACAGGAACAGTTCAGGTTCGGGCATTGAGGAAGATCCGCCGCACCTCCGCAGACAGCCGTTCTTCCGTCCAGTCAGGATGCTGGGCGCGTAGTCCTGCAAATTTCAACTTGCGCGCCGACCAATAGAGCCGCTCGGCCAGGCGCAACCGCCGCTCGCCCGGCATGGCACGGAGGATTTCAACCTGTTTCGGACTGGCTTGTTCATCCGGCAGCATGGATAAAGAGTGCGGCCAATGCGGCATCAAAGCAAGCCTGACTGCCTGTCTAACCAGTGTGCAACGTTATGAAACTGAATCCCCATCTGTCATTTAACGGCCAATGCGAGGCCGCATTCAGGCTCTATGAACGAATTCTGGGTGGCCAATGCGTCACGATGCTCACGTACGGCGATTCGCCAACGGCGGACCAGGTGCCGCCGGAATGGCGTCAAAAGATTGCCCATGCCACTCTGACGGCCGACGACTTTGTTTTG
>DATEKZ010000371.1:0-5651 GCA_035277185.1 Verrucomicrobiia bacterium | reverse complement strand
AAAATCAGAACCCAAACCCAAAACCAAGGCGGCGCGCTGGTGCTGACCTTGTTGGTAGCGCTCGTCATCGGAGTGACACTGGCCAGCTACCTCACGCTGGTCTCCAGCCAGAACGCCTCGACGATGCGCTCGCTGGCCTGGAACAGCGCCCTGCCGGTCGTCGAGGCTGGAATCGAAGAGGCGATGTCTCAACTGCACACCACGTGCGCCAATTTCAAGAATGGCATTATGGATCCCGCGGCGGCCACCCTGATGACGGCCAACCATTGGCAGCGCCTGAGCAACGGTGATTACTATCAGAAGCGCCACTTGAACGGCCCCGAATACTACGAGGTCACCGTCCGTCCGGTTGATCCGCCGGTCATTGTTTCCTACGGATATGTGCCCGCGCCCCTGTCGCCGGTCTCGCAGGTGGGAATGATCCTGGGTCTGGTTTCGCCCAACACCACCCGGCCCGCCGGGCAGTTGGTGAGGAAAGTGGCGGTGAAGACCAAGCGCGATCCGTTCTTTAACAAGGCCATGGCGGCCGAAGGCCTGATCGACATGAACGGACGGTTCGTTCTGACCGACAGTTTTGATTCCAGCGACACCAGCGCCAGCACGGGCGGCAAATATGATATCAGCAAGCGCAAGGGAAACGGGGACGTGGCCAGCAACGGCGCCCTGATCAATGTCAACAATGCCGGCATCATGGGCAAAGTCTCGACCGGCCCTGGCGGCACCATCCAGCTTGGGTCATGGGCCTCGGTGGGTGATACGGCGTGGGTTTCGAAGCCAACCATCGGCATCCAACCCGGCTACGCCAGCGATGATATGAATGTCGATTTCCCGCCCGTGAGCGTGCCTACACCCGCCTTGACTGGCAACACGACCTACACCACCTCCATCGGTGGATCAAGGACCCTGGTGGGCGGCCTGCTGGGAAGCCCGGCTTACTTCAAGCTCACTGACTTCTCCGGCAAGATCACAGTGACGGGGGATGTGGTAGTGTATGTCCCGGCTGGCGGCACCGTCAGCTTCACGGGCAATAGCGGCATTACCCTCAACACCGGCGCGACGCTCAAAGTGTATGTCGGGGCGGCCTCCGCCGACATTTCCGGCAAGGGAGTGATCAACCCCGGCAGCGCGCTTAACTTCCAGTATTACGGCCTGCCCAGCAACACCAGCCTCACCTTTGGCGGCAACGCCGCGTTTACCGGAAGCGTCTATGCACCCTCGGCTGCCTTGAGTTTGGGTGGCGGCGGCAGTGACCTTTACGACTTTGTCGGCTCCTGCATTGTGAACACGGTAAAGATGAACGGCCATTTCAAATTCCACTACGACGAAGCGCTGGCCAAGGTGGGACCGATGCGCGATTACGTGGTCACGACGTGGACCGAACTGGGCCCCGACGAAGTGGTGCCTTATTGAGGTTATTGAGTTTTGGGTAGGTTGGTTTGGCGTGAGGCGGCGATCCAGTGATCGCCGCCTCGACGTTTTGTGATCTCGCCAAAGGACAACGGGCTCCTACGGCTCCGTTCCCTCGTTTCCCTCCCAGGACCGCCTCAAGATTCAGGACGGGCAAAAGACCGCATTCGCATCCTTGTATTCCGACTCCTTCCGCGCGGGAAGAAAGGGAAGAAGGAGAGAAAAGGGGAAAGAAAGAGAAAAGCGGAAAGAAGAGAGAGAAAGGAGAAAGAGACTGCCTCCGGGCCACGCGCGGATTCCGAGACATCGGGCCTGGATTAGCGCCGGCCAGTGTCTCAAGCCCGCACGGAACGCCTCGATTACGGTCATGTCCATCACCCAAACTGCGCAAAAGGGCCGTGTTTTACAGCGAAAAGTGATGGCAGATTTGTTGCTAAATCATGCCCTTACAACGGGTCAAAAGGGGCTGATTTGTATGACCTTTTGACAGTCCGGATTAGTGATGAAACTGGAAGCCAACCGCAGGTTTCGCGTCTGCTTCTCCGCGTTCACTCTGGTCGAAGTGGTGATCTCCGTCGCCATTCTGGCCTTGTGCCTGGCGGGGATTGTTTACGGGTACGTCCTGCAGGCTCGGAGGGCGGAGTGGTCGGCCTATTCCCTGGCGGCACAGTCGCTGGCGTCCCAGGCGATCGAGCAGGCCCGCTCGGCTCAGTGGGACCCGCAAGCCTGGCCGGTGATCGACGAACTGCCTCCCACGAATTATTCCACGGTCGAACCACTGGACGTGCTCAGGTCGGGCGCTCCCGTCGGCGCAACGAACTTTGTAACCGTCACCGACGTTTCCACAAATCCACCATTGCGGCAGATCCGCGTTGCCTGCACCTGGATGTTCCTGGACCGGGGGCCATTCACGAACTTCATGATCGGCCTGCGGGCCCCCGACCAATGAGAATACCATTGACTCATCAACGGCCGGAACCGGGCGCCATCGCCGCCCAGCGGGCCGCTTTCACACTGACGGAAATAATGGTGGCCATGGCCATTTTTGCGCTGGCCATTGGCGGGGCGATCTATGCCCACCTCTTCGGTCTGCGAATGCACGGCATCACCCAATCCAAACTGAGTTCCACTCAGGGCGCGCAATCCACCCTGAACCGGGTCAAAGACGAAATCCGAACGGCGAAGATCGTGGAAATCGGCAATGGCACTGCGACCTCGTTTGCGGAAATCGCGTTGAACCTCCCGCAAAGGGGCAACGCCGTGCAAATCTATGCCACGACGAACACGAACACTTTCGTCCGCTACTACCTGGACGACGCCAAGGACGAGTTGAGGCGCGTCCAAAGCGGCGTTGCCGCGCCGACCGTGGTGGCGGCCTACATCACCAACCAGGTGCCTTTTCAAGCCGAGGACTATCGAGGAACTGTGCTGACCAACAATCAGAACAACCGGGTCATAAAAATGACCCTGGAGTTTTATCAGTTGCAGCATCCGACGGTGAAAATCGGCCCGGGCAGCCTGTACGACTATTACCGGCTGCAAACGAGGATCACCCGGCGCGCTCTGAAGTGAAATACCAATTGGAGGAAGTCGTATGTTAATCCGATTCATCAGACGGGAAAAGATCGCCGCCGGCTACGCTCTATTGCTGGTGCTGATTTTCATGGGGATCAGTTTTGTCATCCTCGCAGGCTCCATGCGGTGGACCTCCGGCAGCGCCCTGCAGACGGGCCGAAACAATCAATACAACACCACGGTATCGGCCGCCGAAGCCGCGACGGAGGCCGTGATCGCTCAGATGGCCCGCGATTTCCAGAATCAAGGCGTCAACACCAATCTGGACATTTATGCGGCCGTGACGCCCTCCACCGTGCTGCCCGGGAGTTGGGCCGACCAGTACGCCTTCAGTGACGGGAGGGGCAACCCGAACAAAATCTATGTGACCAACACAGCGCCGCCGATGGTCACCAATCTCAATTCCGAATTTGCCGGACTCTACGGATTCGTGAACAGTTTTCGAGTGATCGCCAACGCGGCGGAGAAGGACGCGCCCTACGCCATAGCGGCGGGAGTCAACCAGGACTTTCAACTGGCCGCGATTCCCATCTTTCAGTTCGCCATTTTCTATGCCATCGACCTCGAGATCAATCCGGGGCCGGTCATGGCCGTGACCGGCAAGGTTCACGGCAACTCCGACCTCTATATCGCTCCGCAGAGTGGATTGACGTTCATGGATTCGGTGACTTCGGTAGGGAAAACCGTCCATGACCGCCATCCGCAAGATCCGATGTACGGCTCCCATAAAGTCACGCCAGTCTATAACGGTGGGAAACCCCAGCAAGTGGGCGCGCTCACGTTGCCCATCGGCACCAATAACACTCCGGCGGAGGTCAGGCGCATCCTGGACGTGCCGCCGGTGGACGAGCATCCCAAGTCCCTCATGGGCAAACAACGGTATTACAACAAGTGTGACCTGCTGGTCGATGTCAGCGACGGTGGTGTCTCGGTGAAAACCGGTCTGTGGAGCGGCTTCGGAGCCGTCCCGCCCAATACCACGAACGGTTACTCGTGGGTCAAAACGAACGCATCGTTCCTCGATCACCGGGAAAACAAATGGACCGTCACGACCGACATCGATGTTCTGGCCCTGACTTCATGGATGGCATCTGCCGGGGCTTCGATCAATGCCAATTGCGAGTCGATGACCAGCCGTAAGATTAACTCGGTTTACGTCCAGGACAGACGAGTGCGCGCGGGCAAGCATACAGTCGTTCGGGTCATCAACGGCAGAGACCTGCCGCCTCACGGCCTGACCGTCGCGACGCGGCAGCCCATTTACGTCAAGGGCCACTTCAACGCGCCCAGTCCGGGTTCGGCAGACACCTCCGCCACACGTCCCGCTTCGCTGGTGGGGGATGCCATTACGGTCCTGTCCGAAGCCTGGGCCGACGCCAACAGCAACAAGCCGTTCTCCCAAAGGATGGCGGCGCCCACTACCGTCAACGCCGCGTTTCTGGCCGGCATTGTCAAAACCACCACTTCCAGCGGAGTCAGGAAGTACAGCGGCGGTGTCGAGAACTTCCCGCGTTTTCTGGAAGACTGGACCGACCGCACCTTCACCTACAACGGATCCCTGGTCGTCATGTACGAGAGTCAGTTTGCCACGAGCTTCTGGCCGGGTACGGGCGGGGGGCCGGGGGTTTACGACCCGCCTGTTCGCAAATGGGCGTTCGACAGAAACTTCCTCGACTACAACCGTCTTCCGCCCGAGACCCCTCAAGTTCAAAAGCTGTTCCGCGGAGCCTGGAATGTCATCGCAGCGAACGAGGTGTTCTAGATTTCATTCAGCTATTTCCTGCGGGCCCTTGCCTCCGTTGACCAGAAACAGCACCGCCATCCGCACGGCCAGCCCGTTGGTGACCTGCTCGAGGATCACGGATCGGCCGCAATCGGCGATTTCACTGTCGATCTCCACTCCGCGGTTGATCGGACCCGGATGCATGATCAGCACGTCGGGCTTGGTTTTGGCCAGACGTGACCTGGTCAGGCCGAACAACGTCGAATACTCGCCTATGCTGGGGAACATCGTCTTCCGCTGGCGCTCGTGCTGGATGCGCAACAGGTTGATGATGTCGGCGTCGGCGATGGCTTCCTCCATGTTGTAAGTGACGCGACAGCCCATCTGCTCGAAGACGCGGGGAACCAGCGTGCTGGGTCCGCAAAGCGTGACCCGGGCGCCGAGCCGGGTGAGCGCCCAGATGTTTGAGCGGGCGACCCGGCTGTAAAGGATGTCGCCGAGAATGGTCACATTCAATCCCGCCACCGTCCCTTTCTTCTCGCGGATGGTAAAAGCGTCCAACAGCGCTTGCGTCGGATGTTCGTGCGCGCCGTCGCCCGCGTTGATGACACTGGCGTTGAGGAAACGGGAAAGAAAGTGCGGCGCTCCGGTGGCGCTGTGTCGAATGACAATGATGTCCGCGTTGAGGGCTTCCAGGTTTCGTGCCGTGTCTTTGAGGGTCTCGCCTTTCTTGAGCGACGACGCCTCTGCCGTGAAATTGATCACATCCGCGGTCAGTCGAAGCGCCGCCAGTTCAAAGCTGATGCGGGTGCGGGTCGAAGGTTCGATGAAGAGGTTTACGACTGTTTTTCCGCGCAGCGCGGGGACCTTTTTGATCGCCCGCTCACCCACCGCCTTGAACGCTTTGGCCGTGTCGAGAACAACGGTGATTTCCTCCGGTGTGAGA
>DATEKZ010000370.1:0-5235 GCA_035277185.1 Verrucomicrobiia bacterium | reverse complement strand
CCAGCGCGTCAGACGGCACTCGATCTTGTGAGGTGGTCGCCATCATTGTTTCCGTGGAGGTTCAATGGGATTGCCTGCCGGGTCATCGAGCCATCCTCCTCCGCACAGTCCCGCGTTCAAAGCGCCGGGACATAGGTTTCGTCCACTTCGTATTTAACGGTCACTTGTTTCCATCGGCGATGCACCTGGAATACCCGGTGCAATTTCGGGTCGAAGTAATCCTTCAACATCGAGGGACGCGGATGCTTCAGGTAGAGATCGGGATCGCGGCGGATCGCGGACGAGCCTACGATGTCCAACTCGTGGCGCGTCGAGACATGCTGAATGATGCAAGGAGCGTGAGTAAAGCCCATGTCCCTGAGCGCATACGCGCGGTGGCTCCCGTTGTTGAGGATGATGCGATTCTCGGCACAGATGGCATTAAGGAAATTGGAGCCAAACCCGACCGCGATCCCGGCGACCCCCACGAGGCTGCCGGGAGGCGGGTAGTTCTTAAGATGTTTGGACTTTAACGGCATGGTCCCGAGGAACCGCAGATCGTTCGAGGGCGACATGAAAACAAAGCGGTCGCCGCCCACGCGCGACCATTTGACCGGCGGGTGCCGATGATCGTAGCACAGGCAGGTGCGGAAGATGTCTTCGTCACTGGGCGCGGGGCCGAGCTTGCGCTTGAGCTGGCGGACGAAAGTCAGATCGATGTGCTTTTGATACACCACGAGCCGGTCCAGTTCGACAAAGGCGACGTCAGTGGGCACCGTGTTGAAGTTGTTCTGCACCAGCGGGTCCTTGAGAAACTCGATCAGGAGCGCTTCGTACTTTGAGTTCACCTCAAGCTTTTTGACCGGGGGATTGTCCGCGGCGCCGGCTTCCGCCTTTTCGAGCTGGTGGATATGTTCGTGGGCCGAATGCCAATCCTGGCTGATCTCTCCCTTGGCAGGCGGATTCACGGAGTGGCCTTTGACAAAGTGAAGGTACCCTTTCAGCGTCGGACGCCCGATCAGATACACGTTTTCTTCCGCGTCCGGATTGGCCGTCGTGGTTTGCTTCGACTCGGATTGTTGCGCCTCAAGGGCGGGCGTCGATTTGGTTTCGCCTTCGAGTGTTGGAGGTGATGCGATCATAGTTGAGGTTTTGTTTGTTAAATGAGCGTTGGTTTTTTCGGTTACCACCAGGACCAGAATTCGACCCTGAACGTGAGCGAGAGTCGCCGCATCACCAGATCGATGAAGCGCCGCTCGCCGCAGTAAATCTTCGCCATGCCGGTCATTCCCGGCTTGAGCAGGTCCGCGCTGTTGTCGATCTCCGTTGTCACCAGAACGGTGTTGGCGGGGCTTCCGATGCTGGCAGCAGAGCCAGCGCTGGATCCCGGCTTGGTGGAGGACGAGACGCTGGAGGCAGCCGCACCCCCCGCCGTCGTGGCGATCTCAGTAACTTTCCCGTGGAAGACCCGATCCGGGTAGGCCCGGACTTTGAGGGCGACCGTCTGACCGGCTCGCACATCGGCGATTTCTTTTTCGGAAACAGCCGCCTGCAGAGTCACGGTCTTGAGTTCGTGCACTTTTGCAATCATATCGCCTTTCTGGACCATCTGCCTGGCCATCTCCTTCAACTGCCGGCTGGGCGTCGTCACCACGCCCGTGGCCGGACTGACCACGTTGAGGAGCCCAAGTTGTTCCTCCAGAAAACGCCGGTGTGCTTCCAAACGCGCCAGCTCGGCTTGCGCCGCTTTGATCTCCTCCGGCCGGGTTCCTTTCAACAGCACCTGCAGACTGCCCTGGGCCGCGGCGAGTTCATTTTGCGCGGTGGAATCCAGCTCCCGGGTAATGTCAAAATCATTCCGCGACAGCAGTTGTTGCTCGAACAACGACTGGTCCCGGGCCAGCTTGGCCTGGGCAAACTTGAGCCGGTCCTCCGCCTTCGTCACAGCCATTCGGGCCACTGCGATTTGTTCTTCCGTGGGCCCGGCAACCAGCAGGTCAAGCCTGGCCTGGGTTTGCTGAAGTTCGGCCTGAGTCTTCTCCAACTCGGCGCGCTGGTCCCGATCAGAAAGTCGGGCGATCCGATCTCCCTTCCGTACCCGGTCGCCCTCATCCACGCAAATCTCCTCGATGATGCCGGCGATCTCCGTCCGCACATCGGCATTGTGGATAGGAAGGACGTTGATGGGACCGGCCACTCTCAGCTCCATCCGGCCGAGGAAAAGAAGGGCCAGCGTTAGGCACGCCAGTGCCGCCAGCTTGATGCGTCGCTTCATTGCCCGGCGCATCCTCTTCTTCTCAGGAGGCCGAATCTTCCTGGGCTCAGCGGGCTCATGCTTGCCGGATTCGCCAGGCTCCGGCGGGGGCGTGGAATCGAAATCCTCATCGTCCGACAAGTTGGACCCCCGAAACATTTTGCGAAACTTGCGCCGCAGCCTCGTCGCGATCAGAGCGGTCAACCCGAGGAAGGCGGCCCGCTGGTGCTGTTCGAGCAGAAAGTTTCCAGCCGTCAAAGCGGCGAGACCTAAAAACGAGAAAGAGAAAACCGACGCCGTCAAACCGTAGGCGAGAAAAATCCGCCGCTCGCGGGGTGAGGCCGGGGGAAATTCATCCGCAAAACCAAAGATTCGCTTCAGGAAGCCGCCCACGTAAGCGAACGACTTTTTCCGGAGGTTGGCGATATCGAGGTAATCGCTCAGCAGATAATAACCGTCGAGTTTGATGAGCGGATTGAAGTTGAAGAAGGTTTTGATCCCGGAGGTTGCTATCACCACCAGCGCAACCGTGTTGGGGAACGTCGCCGTGTCGGTCACACACCAGGTCAGCGTCGCCAGCGCCCAGAGGACGAGTTCGAGATAAGGGCCGGCAAAGCCGACCCACAAACGTTTCGACTTCTCCGGGAACAACCACGCGTCGCTTACGTTGCAATACATCGCGGGTTGAAAATAGAGCAGCAGAAAGCCGAGTTCGCGGACCTCGCCGCCAAAATGTTTGCAGGTCAGCCCGTGCCCGAATTCGTGCAAGGTAAGGACGCAGAAGATCGTAATCAGCAGCAACGGCAGGGTGGAAAACGCGTAGAGCCGCGAAAAATCCTGAACCACCTCCGCCCAGTTAAAGACAGCCAGCGCCACCGCCGCCAGGATCAGACTGGACGAAAGGAGCACAAATGCCGGCGTGAAGCACCAACGAATCAGCGGAGCCAACGCGGTGAAAAGACGATCCGGATCGAAAAGCCTGAACCGGAGATACAACAGGCTCCCGTTAATCCGCCGCCGCCTGCGCCGTTTTTTGCGATCGTCCTTGTCCGTCTCCAACAAACCGTTTCGGTGGAGCGTCTTGATGAAGCCGGCCAGCGCTTCAGGGGCAAGCGTGCCCCCAAATTCCTTCTCCACCCGGCTTTGAACCAACCCCAGAGAGGTCGCCCCGTCAAGTTGTTGAGCGATAAACCGCTCGACCTCCTGCAAGCGAAAGAATTCCCCGCTGACCGGGTCTTTGACGACAAACGTCGTTCGCTCCCCGGTCCGCTGTTCGCGCACCTCCAGATCCATTCGAAGCTTCGGACGGCTCGAGGTGGCAGATGCTTCTTGACGCTTCGATGGGCTCTGACCCGGCTCTCGAGATTCATTGGCCCCCTCACCATCCGCCCGGTCATTGACTTTGAGATTCGGGACGGCTCCCGCCTCGGCCGCTGGCGAGGTTGTGAGATTCTGTTCCGCGCTCTGTTGCGCGATCTGCGCCGGCGTGTCGCCGCCGAGTTGCCGGGCGGCAGGGACGTCAACCGCGCCAGGATTGGTGTCGCCTCCGTTGGCAGGGTCCATGACGACATTCGTCGATTCCTTGGCAATCTGCTGGTCGCGGAACTTGCGGTCCATTCGCAGCTCGGGCTGGCTTGAAGTGGTGGTTGTTTCTCCAGGCCGCAGCCGGTGCTCACCCGACTCTCGCCGTTCCCTGGTTTTCCCCGGCGCCCCGGGCGCTGGCGAGGTTGCCAGGTCTTGTTCCGCGCGCGGCCTAACGATTCGATCCTTTCGAAGCTCCGACTGGCTTGAGGGAGTGGCTGTTTTTTCGCGCGGTCGTGGGTGTCGTCGCGACTCTCGCGGTTCGGCGCTCTTGTCGCTTTGCCGACGACCATTGCCTACAGGACCCTTGACAAGACCGGCCGCCGCCTCGGGGACCGGCGAGGTGGCGAAACCTTGTTTCGCCACCTGCTCAACAGCCTCCGCCCGGTTGGTGCCGTTGATTGGATGCTCGGCTGCGCCGGAACCGACGCCGTTTCCGTTGGCGTGGGGCTTGACGACGCTCGCCGTCCCCGCAGTCGTCTGTTGCTCTCCGACCTCTCGCGGTCGAAGCGCGGACTGGCTTGAGGACGGTGTTCCACGTCGCCGCCGTTGCCGGTTCGGCGTTCGCGGTTTCTTCTCGTATTGCAGCGGACCATTGCCGTCGGAACTCTTGACGGGGTCCGCACTCGCTTCGGGGGTGGGCGGGGTGGCGAAGTTCTGTTCCGCTCGACACGGAACGACATCGACCCGCGTCTGGCCGTCGAGCTGCCGCACGGGGAAATTCTCGGCCGCACGCTGGCGGAAATATTTTCCCCAGACCGGATCCGCTGGAAGTTCCGGCCGGGTCGAGGTCGTTTCCGTCTTTCCGCCCCTGCCCCCTGATCGACCTTCGCGCGTGCCGTGCGCCGTTTCCAACAACCCTCTCCGATCGAGTACCTTTATGAAGTCGGCGAGCGCTTTCGGGGTCAGGCGCGCGCCGAATTCTTCCTCCACGCGGCTTTGGACGACGTCGAGCGAAGTCGCCCCGTCAAGCTGTTGGATAATAAACCGTTCGGTCTCCCGCAAACGAAACAATTCCCCGTTCGACGGGTCCTTGACCAGCAGGGCGGTCCCGTCGGCCGTTGTTTGCTGGCGGAGATCGAGGTCGCCCCGGAATTTTGGCAGACTCGATATCATGTATTGCCTGAGCAATCGCCGCGACCTATAGTCACCTTGGGAAGGCTGCTGTGCTGCAGCAGCCTTCCCTTCACCTCAAGGTGAAACTGCCAGGCGTTGGGATTAACTCCTGACGCCTGGTGCGTTTGGATCCTCAATGAGAATCCCACTTCGCTAAGGAGCACCTGCTTACTTGCTGCCCGAGCTGCCCGAGCTGCCTGAGCTGCCTGACGTGCCGGAGCTGCCCGAGGAGCCGCCGGAGCTGCCCGAGGTCTTGCTGCTTCCGCTCTTGGAGCTCTTGCTGCTGCCGCTCTTACTGCTGCCGC
>DATEKZ010000369.1:0-7547 GCA_035277185.1 Verrucomicrobiia bacterium | reverse complement strand
CAAATCTACAGAGCAGACGTGCATGAACAGAGCGTCCGAGAGCACGGCTCCTGGGTAGCCAACTTCCTTCCCACCTCTGCCCCAACCCTGTGAATAACTCACATGAAAAACTCCTTTCCAACACAGAGAACATCTCTCCCTTGGGGAGAGGGGACAGCCGAAGCGGCGTTCGAGAACCAAAACGCTCCCCCAGCAGAAGGCCGGGCATCGTCGCTCCCTCTCCCCGAGGGAGAGGGCGGGGTGAGGGGGAAGGAAACGGCCGAATCTCCGCCCGGCTGCAAGATTTTGAGATGCCCGCGGGCGAGACGCCGGTGGTTCGAAGCTTGATCGCGACCCATGCCTCCATGCATTGTCATCCGAGGTTGAATTCAACTTCGATACTCCTTGAAAGACAAACACCGGGCGTCAATTCGTGAAATCCGTGTCTACCTCCCGGTTCCTCAATCATGAACCGATCAGAATCAAAATGACTCACAAAGAGTTCTCCCTGTTGGCGAACCTGCCTGGCTCAGTCCTCGCTCAAAGAGCCGCCTGCCTGCTGGCACTTTGCCTCGCTTCGTCGGCCTTCACGGCGCCGTTGCTGAATTTTCCATTTAACGAGGGTTCCGGCATGACGACCACCGATTCGGTGGGCGGGGTGAGCGGCATTTTTGGAATTGCGGGCGATCCGGCAACCGGCCCGGCGTGGACCAACGATACACCCGGTGGCATGGCAGGCGATTACGCGCTCGCATTCAATCTGGACAACCCTCCCGTGCGTCAGCGAGTGGACGTTGATCTGACGGCGAGCCCTCTCGTGCTGGGCGCGAACAATACGAACTACACGCTGCAAGCCTGGGTGAAATTGCCGACCCGTTTGAATACCGACCGCATGGTCATCTACCGGACGAGTGGTCCGGGCCCGCGGGTCTCGCTTTCGATCCATCACAATCGCGCGCTGCATACCACGGTCTATGGCAACACGGATTTCGTCAGCAGCGTGTTCATTCCCAATGACAACCGGTGGCATCACATTGCAGCGGTGATGGAGAACAACTATGGGAGTGTTCGATTTCATCTCGACGGGATTTCCCGGCAGACGATCAATCGGACGGCCACCGGCGCGGCGACCGATTCGGTTCCCACAAGCCTTTTGATAGGCATGGAAAGCGACACACGTTACTTCATCGGGGCGCTCGATCGCGTGCGTATCGATGACACAGCGCTGGTCGCGGCGGAGTTGGATTATCCCGCGGTTCAAGGTCGGGCTACTTTGACGGCCATCGGAGGTCCTTTCCCGACGAATGTCGTGGCCGATATCGGCTCCACGGTATCTTTTCAAGCATCGCCGACTGGTATCAACGGAAGACTTGATTGGCGCCATCGCGCCCGTCTTGCCGACCCGGGAGGCAGAGATCTCCCTGACGCCGCGATGGCGCTTCCGCGGGTCATTCTGACGAACGTCACCGCCGCGGATCGCGGTTTTTACAGTCTGGTCGTCAGCAACTCGTCCGGTGTTGCTGAATCCTTCGCCGCCCGTCTGGACGTCCACACGGCCCCCGGCATATTGCAACCGCTCTGGGCTCTTCTCCCAGGCGAGAGACCCTACCTCACGGGCTGGAACACCAGCGCGGCCCTCCGCGATTTGGAGCGTGGCATGGCCTACAATCCGGTCACCGGGCATCTGTTGATCGGCGCCCGAACCGACAGCCCCACGATCAAAGGCATTTACATCGTGGATGCGCAAACCGGCGCGCATATCGGAGAATTGAGCGGCGCCAGCGCGGTTACCGGCGGCACGATTGTTCTCACGCGCGTGGTCGTTGCCGACGACGGCGCAATTTACGCCTGCAACTTTGGAACGCTGAGCGACGCGAACCCATTGAAGATTTATCGTTGGGCGAGCGAAACCGCGGCCGCCCCGACACTCGCCTACGAAGGCAACCCGGTTTCGGGAATTGCCGGAAATCAACAATGGGGCAAGAACATGATCGCGCGGCGCTCGGGAGCCAATACGCAGATACTCATGGACACCCGGACGGCCATCCTGGGTCTGTTCACTACCAGTGACGGCGAGAACTTTACCCCGACGATCATCCAATCCGATGCCTTCGACGACGCGACGGTCGGGCTCGCCTGGGGAGAAGGTGAAACATTCTGGGGAAAGAACGCGAACGAGTCGCTCTATCAGTGGGATCTCGATGCCGTTTCCCAAACCGCGACAATGAAGCGCGCCTATCCCGACTTCCCGGGTGACACCTTCATGAACTTCAGCTTCAGCGAGGACCGTCGCTATCTCGCCGGACTCAAAATACAGACCGGACCCGACGCGGTTGAGTTATACGACGTCTCGAACCTCACGAATCAACCGGTGCTGTTGGATAGCGCTCTGTTCACGCCGGACAACGACCACACAGTCAATTACGGAAACGTCCTGGTGGTCAGCAATCGCGTGTTCGCGCTAAACCCGAACAACGGCGTCGCGGCCTTCACCATCGTCCCGGGTCCGGGACCAAACCCTTCTCTTACCATCAGCCTCCCGGGAAACGGCGTGATCGCCTGGCCTGTGTCTTTCAGGGGGTTCGTCCTTGAAACCACCGACAGTCTCACGTCGCCGGGCTGGGCGCCTGTCCCGCATCAGGTTGTGGGCGATCAGAACACCGCCAGCGTTGAGCCTGTCGGCGCGAGCAGGTTCTACCGTCTGCGGAAATGAATGCAAAGCGGCGAAATCCAACGATGCAGTTCAACCCGCGAAACACGCGAAATACGCCAAAGAAGGGCAAGGCCGAAAGCGAGATCACGAGCGGAATTCCAGTCACTAAAGAGAAACAACGAGAACGGAAAACGGCACCTCCGCAGTGATCCAAATCACCAGGCAGCTCGCCTCAGCGAGCAACTGACCGATGGAAACATGCTGTTTCACAGCTTACCGGAAGATCGCCGTTCCGGGGCGATGCAAAAAGGAAAAGCCCAGGTCGGCATCGATGGCGATTTTCTTCACGGTTGAATTCGCGCGCTGGTTCGCTCCTGAAGCCAGGCAATGTCGGGATTGTTCGGGGATGCGATGTTGAATTGAAGAACGGTTGTGCCCCGGTCCCATCGGGGCGAT
Source organism: Verrucomicrobiia bacterium (assembly GCA_035277185.1). Classification (GTDB taxonomy): domain Bacteria; phylum Verrucomicrobiota; class Verrucomicrobiia; order Limisphaerales; family AV2; genus DATEKZ01. The sequence continues at coordinate 4,459 of DATEKZ010000369.1, read as the reverse complement.
GGCTTGGTTCGCCGGTCGATATATTTGTGAATCTCGGCGTGGCCGTCGGCGAAAGACAGCCCATCAGCGCCGTCGTGATAACTGGCGGGGTAATCGTAAATGCGAGCGCTCGGCCCGCGTTCCAGGCAGCGGACGGTCAGAACCCCGCCCACGATGCTGTTGGGGTGCTCCATCATAAACACCCAAAGCAGCGAAGGCGCGGGATCGATCAAATCGGATGTTTTGTAGTAAACCCGGAACGGCGGCGAGGGCAGTGGCGCGTCGGGATGGCTGATTGCCGTGCTCATCGAGACGCTCCGAAGGCGGGGCGCCTTCCGCCCGCTCTTTTGTGTGCTGCGGTCGGCTGGACACTTGTAAATTCCCAAAGCTGGATTGTACTTCCAAAGGTACCCACTCTGAATGAAAGCAGCGTTCGTCGCGTCGCGGTCGTCGTCCATGCTCCCGCGCACCCACCGGTCAGGCGCGTTGGGGTTTCCGTTATAGCCCAACACCAGCCGGCTATTGTTGTCATCCGGATATACCAACCAGGAGAGCTGCAACTGTTTGAGATTGCTCAGACACTGGATGGCCTGCGCTTTGATCTTCGCTTTGGCCAGCGCGGGCAAAAGCAGGCCGGCCAGGATGGCGATAATCGCGATCACCACGAGCAGTTCGATCAGCGTAAAGGCGGCCGTGCCCGAACACCCTTCCCGAGGTCTGGAATGAAACGACCGTGTCGGTGATTTCATGCGCCAATCAATGCGTCGATTGCGGCCGTTTGTCACGCAGAGATTGGTTCATGTTTTGAGTAAAACTTTCGATCTATTCCACTCACGAGATTCCGGGAAACGAAGCCGCAGGAGCAGTGAAACGGATGCTCGCTGCGGACTTCCCTCTCCCCTCAACGGGGATTGAGGGTGAGGGGTGAGGGGTTCTTAGGCCGGTTGGCATCTGGCGGGGCATCGCTCATGCCCACCCCTCACCCGCTCTACCGCCATCGTGCAACGGTCGTCGTGACTCGACGAGCTGCCGGATGAATCCGGCGTTCCTATTCATCGGCGTGCCCGCGCGTTACGTGTAAAATCCCTCCCCCCGGAAGCCAGAGGAACGCCGCATTCATGCGGCAGATTCCCCCACGGATGCTTATAATCAAACCGTCTGTTTCTCCGGCGACGCGGCCGGTGCCGTTTCGGGAGTCTTTTGACGCAAGCCCAGCCTCAACACGCGCATGAACGCCACACGTGCGTCGTCGAAGAAGGTGTAGAACACCGGGACCACCAGCATCGTGAGGAGCGTGGCGGTCGTCATGCCGCCAATGAGCGTGAGGCCAAAACTTTTGTAGCTCAGTCCCATGTCGTTCGGCCTGGCAAAGGTCAGCGGAATGATGCCAATGACCGTCGTCAGAGCCGTCATGATGATGGGGCGAAAGCGCAGCGTCGAGGAAGTGAGCAACGCCTGAGTGCGTTCCATCCCTGCGGCCCGCAACCGGATGACGTAATCGATCAAAACGATCCCGTTTTTCACAACAACACCGACCAACAGAATGGCTCCCACAACGCCAAGAAAATCGATGTCTTTGCCGGTGAGATAGTGGATCCAGGCAACGCCGATGCCAGCCAGAGGAATCGTGAGAATGATCGACAACGGAAGGATGAAGCTCTCGAAGAGAAAGCCCATCAGCAAATAAACAAACAGCACGGACATTCCACCGGCGAACATCATGTTGCTGATTTCTTCGTCCATGCTCATGACGCGCGACTGGCTGAACGAGACGCCTTCGGGCAGCGATATTTGACGTTGCAGCGCCATCAGACGGTCGCGGGCTTCCCGGGTGACTTCCTTTTTCAGTTCGGCCGTCATCGTGCGGCTGATGCGTTTGTTCGAACGGAAGATGTGTTTGGGCGTATTGAGCACGCGGGGACTCATCAACGCCGACAGCGGAATGTATCCGCCGCCGCCTTCCACCGGGATTTGGAAGCTCGACAGGTCTGTGAGGCTTTCACGGTCCTTCTCCTGAAAACGGACGCGCACCGGGATCTCGCGTCCGTCCTGGTTGAATTTCGGCAGGGAACTGCCCCGCAACGCGTAGCCCACCAGACCGGCGATGACTTCCGGACTCACGGAGCTGACGTTGGCGCGGTCGCGGTCCACGACGAGCGCCATCTCGCTCGGCGACGGCTCTTCGCCGCGGCGAATGCCGAGCACTCCATCGATGCGCAGGATCATCGGCTCCAGCCGCGCGACGACGTCGTCGAGAACTCCGGCGTCGTCGCCCTCCAATCGGAACACAAACACTTCGCGGCCCTTGGCGTCCTCGGCCTGGTTTTCGCGGCCAAAGTGAAGTTTGATCCCCGGCTTTTTCGGGAGTTCTTTGACCAGTTTTTCACCGACCTGCTTGGCGGTCAGTTTGCCCGGTTTGTCCTCGTCGAACCAGCCCTCGACCCGTCCGCCGAGGCGCCGATAAAACACGAAATACCCCTTCAATCCGTATTCGTCCTTTTTCTGTTCGAGGACTTTTTCCGCGGCCATGAAGTATTCGGCGATGTCTTCGTAGGAGTACTCGTTTGAAATCTCGACACCGATCTCGAATCCGGTCTGCTCCTCTTCCTGCTGTTCGACGATGTCGATCTTTTTGATCGCGACAAAATACGTGGCGGCAAAGGTCGCGACCAGGACGAGCACGAGGTCCAGCCGTCGTTTGAGGAAAAAATCCAATCCATCGTGGTAGAACCGATTCACTCGCTCGAAGGTAAGGTCATAAAAGCGGGCCATCACGGCGTTGATCTTCGCGTGCGACCAGCGGAAGAAAACATGTCGCTGCTTCGCGTCATTCGCGGGCAGAGTGATGTACACGCTCAGCGGCACGAAGGCCAGCGCCACCACCAGCGAAGCAACGACGGACACCGAGAGCGGCAGGGCCAGCCGCATCAGAAAGAATTGTCCCTGTCCTTCGACCAGCGCCACCGGCACAAACACAACGATGGTCGTGAGCGTGGACATCATGATCGCCAGGGCGATTTCGCCGGCGCCTCGAATGCACGCTGCGCGCCGGGGAAGTCCCTCGTTGTGCATGCGTTGGATGTTTTCAGCGACGACGATCGAGTCATCGACGAGCATGCCCACGGCAATCACCAGGGCGAGGATGGTGAGCACGTTCAGTGACTCGTCCGCAAAAAACATCACCGCCAATGCGATGAGGAGCGACAACGGAATCGACAACGTAATAATGCCCGTCAGACGAAAGCGGCGCAGGAAAATGAAGAGGATGACCGCCGCCAGGACCCCACCAACGATGCCGCTTTCCACGAGTTTATCCAGCGATTCTTCGATCACCTCTCCCTGGTTGAACAGAACTTCCATGTGAATGGATGCAAGCCGGGGATTTTTTTCCATCTCTTTGAACTCTTTGCGGATGCGTGCCGAAACCTCGACCGTATTCGCTTCGCCTTCCTTGAAGATTACCGCGGCAACCGCGGGCCGGCTGTTGACGCGGACGCTGTAGCGCTTCTCCGGCTCCTCATACTTGATGCGCGCGATGTCCTTGAGCTTCACCGTCGGCGTCACGGGCCGGTTCTCCAGCTCTTCGAGCGACTTGTAGCTCGCCAGTGAGCGGAGCATGAACTTTTTCCCCGCGTCGCGGACGTGACCGCTGGCCATGGTGAAGTTGTCGCCGCCGAGTGCCTGCGCCAACTGGTAGATGTTAAGCCCGTGACCTTCGGTCTTCTGCTTGTCGAGTTCGATGATGATTTCCTTTTCCTCGAGGCCGTCGGCTGTGACGTTGGCGACGCCATCGATGCGTTCGATCCGTTGGAGCACCTCGCGCTTGATGAGGTTATAGGGATCCGTCAGACTCGGGTCCATCGCCAGACCGATCACACACACGGGAATTCCGGAGGCGTCCTGCTTGCGGATGAAGACGCGGTCCACGTCGTCCGGAAAATGCAGTCGGGCGCGCTGGATGCGGTCGCGCACCTCGCGGTAGGCCACGTCCATGTCCGTGCCCTGCTTGAATCGGAGAAAGACCCGGCAGTTGCCCAGCGAAGAGATGGAATTGATATTATCGAGGCCGCGGACGGTGCTCAGCTCTTCCTCCAGCGGCAACGCGATTTTGTCGAGCACTTCCTGGGTCGGCGCGTTCTGCCACGGGACAAAGACGAACAGGCTTTGGCTCGTGAACCCGCGGGGGAACAGCTCGACGGGGATGCCGACCGTGGCAACGATGCCGACGACCACGATGCTCATCAGCAGAACGAGCAACGTGATCCGGCGCCGTAGCGAAAACTCGGTCAGGCCGCTGACCATGCGCCCGGTGTGATCTTCGGGCAGGTGTTGTTCCGGCGATGCGCTCATTTTGCCAGGATGGATCCGTCATCCACAGCGACCGTTTCTCCAATACGACCAAACCGTCGTTCCTTGGCCGCCTCCACCAGATGGTAGATCGTCGGAATAACGATCAACGTCAGCAGGGTCGAAGAGGTCA
>DATEKZ010000368.1:0-3298 GCA_035277185.1 Verrucomicrobiia bacterium | reverse complement strand
GCTGCAATCGAGCAGGACGAACCGCGCGGTTCCGCGCGCATGTTGGGCAGCCAGAGAAATGAGCGAAACCGCCAGGATCGCGAGGGCGGCTTCGTCGCGCTGCCCGACGATCAGCAGGTTGTTCCCGCTCTGCCGGTGGAATACCGCCTCGGTCGGCCCTTTGATCGAGTTCGGCGCACCGAGCCAGGCCCGGGCGGCGGTCACCGGTTTGATCGCGCCGCCTTCCAGCACTCCGCGAAGCAAAGTATTTTCCGCCACGTCAGCCGGCGCGTTCCCTTCAAACACGATGGGGCCGGCGTGAGCTGTCGGGGATCGATCGGCCAGGTGACGGACCTTGTCGAGGTAGGTTTCACGGATTGCGTCGGGCAGCCACACGACCTGGAAGGGGCTGTTGCCTTCGAGCGTGCCGGCTGCGTCGTTGTAGATCGCCTCACCCGGACGAGAGAGCAGACGAGGCGCGGCGTTGTTCTCGTCCATGATCAGGTAGGCGTCCGCTTCGTTGCACTGCAGCGCGACGCGCACGACCATCTGGCCGAGCGTCGCGCGGGCCAGCGTGTAGGCGCCCCCGAGCGTCTGTGATCCGAGCAACACGTGAACGCCGAAAGCCCGGCCCTGCCTGACGATGCGATCCAGGAGCACGGCGGCGTTTTGCGAGACCCGGTCATCCTCGACGAAGAACTCCTGGAACTCGTCGATGATCAGGAGCGTCCTCGGAACCGGCGCGGTTCCGCCGGTTTTTTTGTATCCGGCGATATCCTGGACACCGAGCTTTCGGAACAAATCGCCGCGGCGTTTCAGTTCCTCGTCAACGCGCTGGAGCACGCTCAAGCCGAATTCGCGGTCGCTCTCGATCGCAACCACTCGCGCGTGGGGGAGTCGGCGGGTGGCGTAACACTTGAATTCAACGCCTTTCTTGAAATCGACCAGATAAAACTCGACCTGTTCGGGACTGCACCACAAGGAGAGATTGGTGATGATCACATGAAACAGGGTGGACTTTCCGGAACCGGTTTTTCCGGCGATGAGCGCGTGCTGGCGCGTGCCCTTGCCGAGGACGAGGTATTGGAGCTTGGTGGCCCCTGTCCGGCCAATCGGGACACGGAGCTCGAGGGTCGTGTCATTGCTCCAAAGGTCTGATTCCGCAGGGGCGACATCGGCGAATGGCATTTCAACCCGGTTGGAATCGATGCTGCACCGGCCGACCTGGTGGAGAAACTCAGTCGCCAGATCCGGGTCAGGCGGCGAGTCGAGGCGCACCGTCGTCCCGGCGATGGATTTGCCGGACAACACAAACTCGTCTCCTTTGCGGAGGACACACACGCTGTTCGCTCTGAGTTCGTCCGGCACGAAGTCCAGCGGCGCGGGTCTTCGTTGGTCCCAGTGAATGAACGTGTACACGCCGCATTTGGCCCCGCTGGCGGCGATGCTGACGAGGCGCTTGATGGCGAGATCGCTGAAGTTCACCGGAAAATCGGCCACGACGAGAAAATGGTACTTCTCCGCAATGCGCCCGGCTTGTTCATTGTATTCGGTGATGGTCGCATATTCGTTCCGGAGATACATCTGGGTGACCTTCTCGATGTGCTCGCTCAGATTGGCGAGTTGTTGTTCGATCTGTCCGGTCTGGGTCCAGATGCGGCTGTTGATGAGGCGTTCCTCGTAATCGGCCAGGTGCATCAGGCCCGCAAAGTCCTGCCCGAGCTCAACGGGGTCAATGATCGTAAAATTCACGCGCCCGGGTGGCGCGGTGGAGAGGAGGCGGAGGATGAGATTGTTCAGCGCCCCAATCACCCCGTCGCGGCCCGCATGCTTCGTTTCAAAAAGGATGGAACCCTGTTGCGGGAAGCTCAGCACCAACGGCACATCGAAACGGGTCGGGCCCGGAAGGGCCAGACGCGGGTCTCGCGGAATGATCCCGCAAAGTTTCTCCACGTCCACTTCCATCTGCGCGAATCTTGCGGCATGGGCGAATTCCTGAGGGGCGATCCACTGCTTCCACGTCGCCGGACGCCACTCGGGAAAAAGCTTTTCCGCCGTGAGACGCGCGGTGTCGATTTCTTCATAGAGCGGCTGTATCGCGCTTTTCCACTCCGCCGCCAGGGTCTGCCACTGAATCTGATAGTCCGCGCCAGACTTCCTTTCCCTCTCCGCGAGACCCCCTTCCGATTCGCCTTTCCGGACATCGGCCTCGCTTTTCAAGCGACCGACGCGTTCGGCGTGCCCGCGTTCGACATAGTCGAGCCTCTGCCGATGGAGTCTTTCGCCGGTGGCGGAGACTCGTGCGGTCTGCTGCTGGATCCTCGTCGCCAATGTCTCCCGCGCTTCCGCGGCCGTTCCCACCGCGTCCCCCCATTGCTCGTCGAGCGTCCGCGTTCTGCTTTCGGCCCCAGACGTGATTCGCGCGAGTTCCTGCTGGTGTCGCGCCGCGGACTTTTCCCCGGAGATTTCAACCAGTTGGCGCGCCTGGCCGAGCGCGGCCGCAATTGCGGCGGCAGCAGGCCCGGCGAGACGCCTGCCCACGAAGTAAAGAACAGCAATGGCGCCCAGGAACGCGACCATGGAAACTGCCGCATCCCGGTAAGAGAGAGAACGGATCCCGAAGTGATTGAGGACGGGGACGAGCGAAATATGGATCAGCAGGATCAGCGGGACCAACAGCCAGAGCGGAAGGAATCCGAACAGGAGCGGCAACAGATACGTTCGGAATCGGCCGAGGTCGCTGTTGCTTTTGGCAAGCATCGCCCGCAGATCCTCCAGGAGCTGATTCTCGTCCCGGGACAGGTCGGCCCCGGCGGCTTCAGGCGGAGCGGATAGGAGCCTCTGAAACTTGCGGTATCCGCGAAAACAGCCCCGCGACCTCTTTTCCAACGCGACCAGCGTTTCGTGTTCCCGATCAAGATGGGCCGAGAAGTCCTCGAATGCGGCTTCATTTCGCTTCAGGTCAGTATCCCGAGTGCGGCTGACCTGGAGGAGGTCTCTCTGGATTTCGTATTTTCGGCGGCCTTCCTGGTCATCGATTCTCTTCAGCCTGCTCTTTCGGGCCGCCTTGGCAGCTTTGGCAATTCTGGAACGCCGCCTTTCATATCCGGATTCGATTCTTTGGCGTTCCGATTGGAACGATGCATCTGCTGCAGCGATTTCCGCGAAGAGCCGCGCGTTTTCTTCTTTGCTTGCTGTCTCGAAGCGGCGGCGGAGTTTCGCGATCTCACCCGAAAGCTCCTGGTTCAGCTTCTCCTCTCTGGCGGCGAAATCGCAAACAGCATTTTTAAGACGGCCCAGGAGTTCGAGTGTCCTGGTG
>DATEKZ010000367.1:0-2821 GCA_035277185.1 Verrucomicrobiia bacterium | reverse complement strand
GAGGTTCTGGCGCGGTATCATTTTCCGGGAGCAGCCCAACTGGCGAAGAACCCGGCCGCGGCCAAACTGAAGGAAATCTGGGGCCTGCCCGAATCGCGTCGCCTCGTCGAACAGACCCTGCAGAAGCTCTCCCACGCGCCGAAAACCCTTTACGGCGGACAGGTCACGCCGGCTCAGGACGAACGCGGCGCGGCGATCTTGCGGCCGTTGCTGGATGACCTGTTGAACCACGAATCGTTTCTCCAGGTCCGCGGGACCGCCGACAGGACGGCTGAGTGGACGCTGCTGGTGCATCTGCCCTCCGATCGGCGCAATGCCTGGACCGCCGGCCTTTCTGAATTGCTCCTGTTGTGGAACCTGGGCGCGCCCACGACGAACGCGGTCGAAGGCTTCGACGGCTGGGAACTCAAACGAAAGGATGCCCCCAACGTGATTCGCTATGTCCTGGCGGGAGATTGGCTGGCGCTGGGGGTTGGCCACAACGCACTGCCCGCCTTCGAAGAGGCGGTCCGGCGGGTCAAGGCGGGCGGCCGACCGATCGCGAACGCTTCGACGTACTGGCTGGAGGCGGAGCTTAATCTGCCCCACCTCGTTGAAACCCTTTCGCTGTCGCCGGCGTTCAAATGGCCGCAGACCAAACTTTCGGTCGTCGGCACCGGTGAAAATCTGCGTTCGAACGCGCGGATGGTGTTTCCCGCACCGGTGACCGGACGGCTGGACCCCTGGCGTGTCCCCACCAATCTCATCAACGAACCGTTGATCAGTTTCACCGCCGCGCGGGGAATCGCCCCGCTGCTGAGCGACTTGAAAACGCTGCAGGAACTCGGCTTCAACCCCGCACCCAACGAACTCTACGCGTGGGCCCAATCAGCCGTCGCATTTCAATCCTTCGTCGCTTTCCCCTTCGCCGGCGGGGCCGACCACCTGCCGCGGGTCGCCGATCGGGCGCCGTCCTTGCTCGGGACGAACTGGCAACAGCGCGGTCTCACGCAGATCGAATGGCAGGCGACAAACACACAGGTTTTCTGGAAGGCCCTTCCGTTTATTACTCCTTATCTGCGGCCGGCTCGATTCGGCGGCGCCGATTTTGTCGTTGGCGGCCTGTTCCCGGCCGTGCCGGTGACCAATCCACCGCCGGGCGACCTGCTGGTGCAATTCCTCGGTCGCAAAGACCTCGTTTACTACAATTGGGAAATCACCGAGGCCCGGCTGGCGCAGTGGCGTGTGATGGCGCAATTGTTCGCCGTCATTGCCGATAAACCGCAACTGACGACCAACTCCGCCGCGTTGCCATGGCTGATCAAAGTCGAGTCGCAACTCGGCAACACCGTGACCGAAATCGCCTCCGCCTCGCCCAAGGAATGGACGCTCGTCCGCAAGTCGCATCTTGGATTCACCGGGGCCGAACTTGTGGGTCTGGCGCGGTGGCTCGAAAGCACGAACTTTCCCAGCCTCAGTTTCGACCTGCCGCGGGACCGTCCGTTGCCCTCCCTCAAACCGCCGGCGGCGCAGGAATAAGTGCCGTGCTCAAACTGGGCGTCAATATCGACCATGTAGCCACGCTTCGCGAAGCCCGCTATCGCGGACGAGGTCATGGTGAGCCCGATCCGGTCGAATCCGCATTGATCTGCGAATCGGCCGGCGCGCACGGCATCACCGCTCACCTCCGCGAGGATCGGCGCCATATTCAGGACCGCGACGTCTGGAGGCTGCGCGAGGCCATCAGGACGCGGCTGAACCTGGAAATGGCAGACAGCCCGGAAATCCTTGCGATCGCCCTGAAACTCAAACCCGATATCGTCTGTCTTGTCCCTGAGCGTCGTCAGGAAGTGACGACCGAAGGGGGACTGGACGTGGCGGGCAATGTCGCGGCGTTGACCGAGACGCGCAAGAGACTGAACGACGCCGGGGTCGAAGTCAGCGTGTTCATCGCTCCGGACCCGGGGCAGATTGAAGCCTCCGCCGGAACCGGCAGCCAGTTTGTCGAATTGCACACGGGCGCTTTCGCCGAGAGCTTTCACGACGAAGCCGGTCGCGCGAAAGAACTGCACCGGCTTGTTGCCGCCGCGGCGCGAGCGCACGAGCTCGGATTGAAGGTGAACGCCGGCCACGGTCTGAATTACCGGAATGTCACCATGCTGCTGAGCGTTCCCCATCTGGTCGAATTGAACATCGGTCACAGCATTGTCAGCCATTCGGTCGGCGTCGGAATGACAGCCGCCGTCAAGGAGATGCTCGCGCTGATGAACGACTACCGACCGCAAGCCGAGCACCACTGCCGTTGATTTAAGCCCGGCAGCGAGACCGCACCGGGCAGGCTCTTAATCTCAATCCTGCTCTGCATAGGTTCTTGGAGATTAAGAGTAAGACTACGATTAAGATTGGGAAGAAGCCGCCCCGCCTTGATTCAATGCCAACCTGGAACAAGAGATTCGAAACATGATTTTGGGCACCGGCATCGACATCATCGAGGTCGAGCGCATCCGCGCCTCGCATGAAAGATTCGGCGAGCGGTTTTTGAGCCGGGTTCTGCGGCCGGATGAGATCGCCTATTGCTTCAGTCACCGGAATCCCGCGCCGTTTCTGGCGGGGCGATTTGCCGCCAAGGAAGCGATTTCCAAAGCGTTCGGAACCGGCATCGGCCGACAGCTCGGCTGGCAGGACATGGAAGTGGGACGAAGGGAATCCGGCGAACCTTTTGTCATCCTCCACGATAAGGGCGCGAAGCTGTTGGAAGAGCGCGGCGGCACGAAAGTCCATGTGAGCCTCAGCCACACCGAGCATTACGCCGCCGCCGTGGCGATTCTTGAAAGGAGTTGAA
>DATEKZ010000366.1:0-3998 GCA_035277185.1 Verrucomicrobiia bacterium | reverse complement strand
CGATACCACGCCCGGTATTAATGCCCGGAATCGCCTGGGCGTATTGCAGGTGCGGATTCATCCGCGTGGCAGGATCGAGAAACCAGGCCTGAAGCAGTCCGGCAGCCTTTGACGCATACGCATTGTCGCCGGCGAGATAGTAGGCGAGCGCCAGCGTTTCGACGGCGTCCACCATCTCGTCCATGACCCGATGATCGGGAAATTTGTTGATCTCCGGGTTCCGCTCCCCGTCACGCCGGATGTAGGGCAGACCGTTCGTCGTCTCCGGATTCGACCAGAAATAGGGCGCCTGGCTCATGTAATCGTGCTTGTCTCCACTCGGCGGCGTGGCCTGTTTGTGGACGACGGAGAACGGGCCGGCCTTGAGCGCCCGTTGTGCGTCGCGCTCCAGCCCGGCCAAAGCCAGGCCAAGGCCCTTGTCACCATCGCGGATGCGCTGGCGAACTGCTTGAAGATGTTTGCCGTCGAGGAGAAAAACGCGCGGCAGATCCTGAGACTCCGTCTGCCTTGGCGCCTTGTCCGCACCAAACCCGATTTCTGAAAAGCATTGGGTCGCCGCAAAAGCGACCACAACCAGGAAACTAAAGCCAGGGCGTCTCACTTTGCGGAGAATGCAAACACCGTCGTGCTCTTAAACGTTTCCCCGGGCGGGAGAATCGTGGACGGAAAATCCGGCTGGTTGACGGAGTCGGGATAGTGCTGTGTCTCCAGGCACAGCGCGCCGTGTTTCAGATGATTGCCCGTGTAGAGCTGCACGCCCGGTTCCGTCGTGCGCACTTCCATCACGCGCCCGCTCTTCGGCTCCGTCACGCGCGCGGCCCGCATGAGCGACTTGCCGCCGCCGTTGATCACAAAGTTGTGATCGTAGCCGTTCGGTCTTGGCTTGAGCTGTTCGATGCGCGCGCCGACGCGAGTCGGCGCCGTGAAGTCCAACGGCGTGCCCTTGACGCTCGCGATTTTGCCCGTTGGAATCAACTGATCGTCCGCTGGCGTGTATCGGTCGGCGGCCAGCCATAACTCGTGATCCAACACGTCGCCTTGGCCCGCGAGATTGAAGTAAGCGTGATTGGTCAGGTTGACCGGCGTGGCTTTGTCAGTAGCGGCTTCATACTCGATCCGCAGTTCACTGTCATCGCTGAGCGTGTAGGTGACTTTGACCGCGAGATTGCCGGGATAACCCTCCTCGCCGTCCTTGCTGAGATACGTAAACCGTACGGAGGCTCCACGCTCGCCGACCGGAAGCGCTTCAGCTTGCCAGACGACCTTGGCAAATCCAACGCGTCCGCCGTGAATGTGGTTCGGCCCATTGTTCGCCGCGAGTTTGTATTCGACCCCTTCGAGTGTGAACTTCGCCCCCGCGATGCGATTGGCCACCCGTCCGATGACCTCCGCCGCGTTGACTCCTTTGAGGTACTCCTCCAGCGTGCCTGCCCCCAACACCACGTTGGTCATGGCGCCGTTGCGGTCGGGCGTCTGAAGTTCGGTGATCGTCGCGCCGTAGGAAATGACCTTCGCGACCATCCCATTGGCGTTGCGCAACGTGAATTGCCGGACTGCCGTGTCGTCCGGCATCCTGCCGAATTCGCGTTCTTCAATTCGCTTCACCGATTCCGCTGCATTGGCCACAGCGACGCCAAGCAACGCCATGGTCACGCTTGATCTTAAGAAGTGCATGCCCGGATTTTGCTGCGGGCGCGGCTCGACGCAACGTAATTCATCGTTTCTGCGGAACCGCCTTGCTCAGACGCGTCGGGACCCTAAATCGGGCTTCGTCATCCATCGGAAACATCGAACATCCAACATCGAACGCCTAACATCGAATGGCCACCGATCACTGCAACTGGAGCACGTAGAATTGTTGCGGGACGTTCGGATTCACCGCGTTGGTGACGGAAAAGGCCCCCGTGGCATCAAACAGATTCGTCGTCGCTCGACTCCAGTTGGCCAGTGGCAGCGCCACGTTGGTGGAGATCAGGACGTAATAGGTTCCGTTCGGAGCGCCGCCGGTGCCGCTGAAGATGATGTTGCCGCCCGCCACCGCAACACCCTCGATCTCCGGCTCCGGAGGAAGGGCATCGGCAACCTTCAGTGTGCCGTTCACGGCGAGGCTGGAGGCGTCCCACATCAACCCCGCACCCGGGGTTCCTGGTTGAATGCTGACAAATGAACCGGTGTAACTCGCGGCGTCGAAGAGCTTGATGACGTCCCCGGAAGCCAGCGGCTCGGTGTTCGCGTCCAGGTTCACCTGCAGCGTGCCGCCCCAGCTCAACGCCGTGACGTTCGAGATGGTGTCGTTGGAAAAGACACCGCCCGACTTAAGCACGTCAAACACGACGGTGCCGGCGATGGTCAGCGAGCCGGCGACACGCAGCGAAGCCGTTGGACTGGTGGCGTTGCCGGGCGACAAAGTGCCGCTGGCCCCGAGGGTCACCGGTTCGCCGATCGATCCCACACCGCCCAGCGTGCCGGTAGCGTTCACCGTGATTCCCCCGCCGCCGGTTTTGGCCCCGTCCACAAACAGAACACCACCGCTGACGACCGTCGGGCCTGTGTAGGTGTCGTTACCCGTGAGGCTGAGCGCACTGCCGCCGGTCTTGGTCAGTCCACCGCCGCCGCCGATGGCGCCACTCAAGGTCAAAGAAGTGCCGCCCGCATTGACGATACAGTTCCCGTTCAGTGTTATCGGTCCGACCAGGATATTCTCGCCGGCGCCGTTGTTGAGCGTGTTGGCCAGTCCATTGCCGTTCAGAACGATTACCTTATCGAAGGCTGTTGTAGCATTGAAAAGTTGCAGTGTCGCTCCGGCGGCCACGGTCAGCGTCCTCACCGGATTACCCAGGGAGGTGGTGCCGGTTTCCACACTGAAGATCCCGGCCTGCACATCAACGTCGCCCAGATTGGACACCTGGACTCCCACCAGGGAAACCTGGTTCGCGCCGATCTTGGTGATCTTGTGGTCGAGCGAGTCAACTGTGTTGAGAGTGGCGTCGGTTGTGTTGGCCGCGCTCTCGCGAATGTCCCATCGACCGGTGCCGCCGAAGGTCACGTCCCCTGCCAGGGTCACGTTCCGCAGGGCGTTGTTGGCGCCGGCTCCGGTGTTGATGATCGCCCCTTGTCCGCCGACTCCAACACCCGAGACGGTGACGACCTCGATGCCGAGGGTCTGCCCGTTGACATCCAGCGTGCCTCCGCTGCCTGCGGTGGTGCCGGTGCCGGCATCTCCCAGGGCCGTGGCGCTGCCCGTCTTCAGTGTGCCCGTGTTGATCTGGATCGGGCCGAGGAGATTTTCGTTATTGCCCGAGAGCGTCACCGTGCCGGCGCCGTTGTTGGTCAGGCCGCCCGAGCCGGAAATGGCATTGGCCACCATCAAATCACCACTCCGGTTGAAGATCAGGCCGCTCTGGTTGACCACGTTGCCAGAAGGCAAATTTCCGGTTGTGCCACCCGCCCCGACCTGTACCGTGCCGCTGTTGAGACTCACGCCGCCGGATATCGAGTTGTCAGTGGCCAGGACCAGCGTGCCACCGTTGACCGTGACACCACCCCGGAAGTCATTGATTCCGCTGTTGGCGAGGGTCAACGTGCCCGCCCCTTCCTTGAAGAGCCCCGTAAAGCCACTGAGGTTGCCGCCGCCGGTGAAGCTGTAGTTCAACACCTGATTGCTGACCGTCAACACGGCCGGCAAAAGCGCCGTGGTCAGATTCACCACGTTCGTGGCGGCGGTGTCGTAAAAGAATACCGAGTCGGCATTCAGGAAGGCCGTGGGAGTCAACCCGAAGGCCACCCAGTTTGTCGTCGTGGCGATGTCCCAGTCACTGCCATTCACACCCGTCCACGTCAGCGGCTTCGGGCCATCGCGCAGGACCAGGTCCACGGAGGAATTGGCCACGTTGTTGGAAATGAAACCGTCCGTGCTCGGGCTCGGCACGTCGCCGAGGCCAAAGTTAAAACCGGCGCCGCCGATGGCGCCGGAGTATTTGATAATCGTGAATTGCGTG
>DATEKZ010000365.1:0-2123 GCA_035277185.1 Verrucomicrobiia bacterium | reverse complement strand
GGCCCTGGCGGGCGGGCCGGTCGGGGTGCTGCGTCGCCAGCACACCCAGCGTCCGGCCCGGGCCGGCCTCCAGCAGGATCGGATTCTTGAACTGCCAGAGCTCATGCAGGGCATCGTTGAATCTGGCGGTGTGATTGGCATGCGTCGCCCAATAAGCAGGATCGGTTGCCTGGTCCCGCGTAATCCACGTTCCTGTGACGTTGGAGATATAGGGGATCGCCGGCTCGTTCAATCGCAGCTTTTGCGCCTCCGCCTCAAATGCCTCTACAATCGGATCAAGCATTCTCGAGTGAAAGGCGTGGGCATTCTGAATGCGACGAGAAATGATGCTCTTCTCATGCAACCGCGTCTCGAAGTCACCGACGGCAGCGGCCGGACCCGCCACGACGCACAACCGCGGACCGTTGATCAACGAGATGGACAGACCGTCGGGAAGCAGCGGAAGCAGTTCGCCTTCCGGCAGCGGGACCGCAAGCATGGCTCCTCGAGGCAACTCATCGACCAGCCTGGCTCGCATTGCAATCAACCGCAACGCATCGTCCAGCGACAACACGCCCGCCAGACACGCGGCCACGTATTCACCCATGCTGTGACCGACAATAGCGTCCGGCGTGACGCCCAGCGATTGCCAGAGGCGGGCCATGGCGTATTCGATTGTGAACAGCGCCGGCTGGGCAAACAGCGTGCGATTGAGGGTTTTTGAGTCTTGATCCTCCGCGGCTTCAGTTTTTCGACCGAGCATCTGCTTCAAGTCGATTCCCCTGGGCTTGCCCGACTTTTTCCAGCTCTGGCCCTTCGGGTAAATGACATTCCGGATATCGATCCCCAAGTGCGGTTCCAGAATCGGCGCGCAGCGGTCAACCTCCTGTCTGAAGACGCGCCATTCTTCGTAAAGCTCGCCGGCCATTCCCACGTAGTGATCCCCGATGCCGGGCAACAAAAGGATTAACGGACGCCGCGACTCGTTCGTTTGGCTGGAGAGGATGCGCTTCGAGTTCTCTTCGCCAAACGCGGCGATGGCGTCGTCCCGATCGGCACAGACCAGACATCGCCGGCGCGGAAACGCCTTCCGTCCGGTCTGCAACGTGTAGGCCACGTCGCTCAGGCTCACAGAGTTGTTGCGGATCAGGAATTCCCGCAAACAATGCGTGGCCTGGTCGAGAGCCGTTTCCGTCCTGGCAGAAAGAACGAGCAACTGCGGGACGGTCCTCCTCCCCCCCTCCCCCGGTTCGGAGGGGGAGTTGTCCGCCGGACGGACGAGGAGGCTTTTGGACGTTTCGTGAGTTTCCAGCAACGGGCCGCGGTTCAAAGGAACGGCGGAAGTCAGGGATTGCGGCGCCTCTTCGAGGATCACGTGCGCATTCGTCCCGCCCATGCCGGTGGACATAACGCCTGCGCGTCTGGGACCGTCGCTGGTCCATTCGCGCAGGCGCGTGTTCACGTAGAATGGTGTGCTCGCAAATTCAATTTCTGGATTGGCTTCCGTGAAGTGGAGGCTGGGCGGAAGTTTGCGGTGCTTGAGAGCCAGTACAGTCTTGATGATGCCGGTGACGGCCGCCGCGGCATCGAGATGACCCACGTTCGTTTTTACCGAACCGATGGCACAGAAGCCGGAACGCTGCGTCGAGGTACGAAATGCTTTCGTCAATGCGCGGACTTCGATGGGATCGCCGACAGGCGTTCCCGAACCGTGCGCCTCAAGGTAACTGATGCTGTCGGCCTCGACGCCGGCGTTGGCCAGCGCCTCCACAACGGCATCCGCCTGGCTGTTGACGCTGGGGGCTGTGTAACCGGCCTTTTCCGAACCGTCATTGTTAATTGCGGATCCCTTGATCACCGCATGAATAGTGTCGCCGTCCGAGAGGGCGTCCGCCAACCGTTTCAACACCAGAATGCCGCCGCCGCTGCCGAACACGGTGCCGTTGGCCTTTGCGTCGAAGGCCCTGACGCGCCCGTCCGGAGAAACGACCCCGCCGCCGTCACAAAAATAGCCGGCACGATGAGGCACCCGCACCGACACGGCCCCGGCCAGCGCCATATCCGTCTCTTCACTCAAGAGACTCTGCCGCGCCAGGTGAAGGGCGACCATGGACGTCGAGCATGCGGTCTGTACGGTGATGCTG
>DATEKZ010000364.1:0-4282 GCA_035277185.1 Verrucomicrobiia bacterium | reverse complement strand
TGTGGCCATCCTTGGCGCAAGCGGTTCGGGAAAATCCAGCCTCATGAACATCCTCGGCTGTCTGGATCGCCCCACACAAGGCCGCTATCTCCTGGAAGACACAGATGTCTCGGAGCTTGATCACGATCAACTGGCCGACATCCGCAACCAGAGAATCGGCTTTGTATTTCAAAACTTCAGTCTGCTTTCGCGCACTTCGGCGCTCCAAAACGTCCAGTTGCCGATGCTCTATACGTCCGCGCGGATCAACGACCGCGAGCGACGCGAACGGGCCTTGCAGGCGCTCGAACTGGTCGGCCTCGCCGGCCGCGCCGATCATCATTCCAATCAGCTTTCCGGCGGCGAGCAACAGCGGGTGGCCATCGCCCGCGCGCTCGTCAATCAACCGTCCGTCCTGTTGGCCGACGAGCCGACGGGCAATCTCGACAGCCGCACCAGCGCCGAAATCATGTCCGTCTTCGAGTCGCTCAATCAGCGCGGTATCACTATAGTCATGGTGACGCACGAGTTGGACATCGCCCAATACGCAAAGCGCAATGTCGTCATGCGGGACGGCCGGGTCCTCAGCGATACTCCGGTCACCTCGCGGCTCAACCACGACCAGGTATTCACTTCCCGGCGGCAAACCGAACCCGCCATCTCCTGACCATGAAACTGTTAACCACCGCCCGGATCGCGCTTCATGCGCTGGGTCGAAACAAGCTTCGCTCCGCCCTGACCGCCCTCGGCATCATCATCGGCGTCGGTTCGCTCATTGCCTTGCTCAGCGTCGGTCACGGCGCGCAGGCCGAGGTCGAAGCACAGGTGGCGAGCCTCGGACAGAATGTGATCGAGGTCAAAGCCGGCAGCATTACCAAGAACGCCGTGAGTCTCGGAATGGAAAGTGCCGGAGGGCTGACGCTTGACGATGCCGAGGCGATCCAGCGCGAAGTCCCGGGCGTCGTGGCCGTGAGCCCCGAATTCAAAATCAAAGCGCAGGTCGTCGCCGGTAACCGCAACTGGCGCACCTCGGTCTATGGGAATTCAATCGATTATTTCACCATCCGCCAGTGGAAGGCGGCCCGAGGCGAGTTCTTCACCGAGCATGACGTGCGCGGCGCCACCAAGGTGGCCGTGATCGGAAAGGAGGTCGTCGAGGAACTCTTCGGGGAGGAAGATCCCATCGGGGAGATCCTCCGTATCCAAAACGTTCCCTTCACCGTGGTTGGCGTTTTGAAGCCAAAGGGAGCTGGCAGCGAAGACGACGACGACAACATCGTCGTGCCGTATACCACGGCCATTCGACACCTGATCGGCAAACGAACCGGCTTGCGCAAGTTTCACGTCCAGGCCGCCAGCCTTGAAGCGTTGCCCAAAGTAGAGAAGAAGATCGGCGAACTACTCCTCCAACGCCATCGCGTCGCAATCGAGGCCGACAGCGACGCCAGCGCGGACGATTTTTTCAAGGTGACCAGCCAACTGGAGATCGCCGAGTCGGCCACCGAGACGTCGCGGACAATGACGGTGCTGCTTGGCCTTATCGCCAGCGTGTCGCTGATCGTCGGCGGCATTGGCATCATGAACATCATGCTGGTCAGTGTCACCGAACGCACCCGCGAGATCGGCATCCGCATGGCCGTGGGCGCGCATCGCCGGGACATCCGGCGGCAGTTTGTCATCGAAGCGTTCATGCTTAGCGTTCTGGGCGGCATGGTCGGAATCGCGCTCGGCGCGGGCACGGCGACCCTGCTGGCGGAACTGGCCGAGTGGCCGATGCTGATATCCGCCGACTCGGTTCTCATCGCGTTCCTGTTTAGCGCCGCGGTGGGAATTTTCTTTGGCTTTTATCCGGCGCGAAAGGCTTCGCTCCTGGATCCGATTGTCGCGCTGCGTTACGAGTAGGCGCTTGCGGTTGTCCTCCTGACCCCCGCGCCGGTTGGCCACCCTCACGGACCGATTTGTGGCGGAGCCTGCGCTCGGCCAAATAGTACGCTTCTTCCAAGGACGCGAGTAACAAGCTGAACCGGCGGCTAAGCGACGACGACTGGCAGTCCCGGGCGTGCGCGTTGCTTGGCGAGGCTGCAGTGCTCGCCGAGGTCGGCGAGCACCGCCGGTAAAAAAAATGTTGCGACGGGCGGATGGGGGAAACTCCTACTATGCAAAGGAAAACCCGCAGGGTTGAAATTCCGCCCTATGAAGCAAGAATTCTTTTTGTCAGGAGTAATCGGAGCGTCACTGGCAGCGGCCTGCCCGGCGGCGCTGGTGGCGGCGACGACCGTCCAACCCGAGGCGCGCGTGCAGACCGTGCCCATGCCGCACGGCGACGACGCGGCGGACGACCCGGCCGTATGGATTCATCCGCAGCAACCCGAATTGAGCCTCATCTTCGGCACGGACAAGCAGGGCGGCCTGCACGCCTATAACATGGACGGTTCCGAGCACCAACTGGTCTCCGACGGCACGCGGCCTAACAATGTGGATGTCCTCTACGGTTTCAAACTGGACGGGCGGACCGTGGATCTCGTCCTGGCAGGCGCGCGCGCCTCGGCGCGAAGGGGAATGAAAGTGTGGGCAATCGACGCGGCAACGCGATCGTTGTCGGAGGTCCAGTACAGTGAGAACGCCCTGGTATTGGGTGGAAACGAGCCGATGGGGGTGTGCGGCTACCGAAGTGCCCGCACGGGGAAGTTTTATTTCTTCGTGAACGACCCGGATGGCTTGGTCGAGCAATTCGAGTTGGCGGATGCTGGCGGCGGCCGGATCAACGGAACGAAGGTGCGCACTTTAACGCTGGATTCACAGTCCGAAGGCTGCGTGGCGGACGACGAACTGGGTTTCTTTTACATCGGAGAGGAGTCGGCGGGCATCTGGAAGTTCGGCGCGGAGCCGGATTCGGGCGTGACCGGACAACTCGTGGCGCGGGTGGGCCAGAACGGCCTGGAGGCGGACGTGGAAGGGCTAACCATTTACTACGGGGCGCAAGGCCGCGGCTACTTGATCGCCTCTAGCCAGGGGAACAACACTTACACGGTGTACGAACGCGCCGGGGCGAATCAGTACGTGCTGACCATCGACCCGAAGGGAGGCCAGATCGATGATGTGAGCGACACGGACGGCATTTGCGTGATCAGCAGCCCGACTTCGCAGCAGTTTGCCAAAGGCGTGTTCATCGTGCAGGACGGCGAGAACGCGGGCGGGAACCAGAACTTCAAACTCTACGCCTGGGAGGACATCGCCGGAACGAGCCTGGTGATCGACACGACCTGGCAACCGCGGGCCGCGCCCGCCACAGCAAGCCTGACTCTCCAACAAAGTGGCAATGGCATTTCAATTTCCTGGCCGGCGCAGCTCACGGACTACCGCCTTCAAGCAAACGACGATCTATCCGCGGGAACCTGGAGCGACGTTAGTGCAGTCAACAACCAATTCAACGACACCTTCTCAGCGCCGAAGAAGTTTTACCGTTTGATCCGTCCGTAGGGGTTGTGTCCTTGCATGGCGCCGGGGAAAAAGGAAAACTTGTGGCGGAGACGCGCAGCGTAGCTCGTCGAGCCGCCGCAGAGTAAGGCGAGACAATTCCGGGTTGCTGATTCCCTGAACGAAGTGGAGATTGCAGGGCTTTCCCTATGACAAACTGGGAGTTAACCTACCTTGCTGGAGACAGGCAGTATCACTTAGTAGTATCTAGTATATGCAAGCTTCAGGAAAGACGTTTCGCATTTATTCTTCGTTCATTGCTCTAGTCACGCTTTTGCCGACCGGGAGTCTCACCGCATCTGAGCAGATTGAAGTTGGCTATCGCGACTTTTCCTATCCCGAGGGTACGGGCAGCAACTCCAAACCGACCGGTGAGAAGCCAGAGAGCAAGCTCTGGTTTAACGATGGCGTTTGGTGGGGCATTCTGTGGAGCACGCCAAAGAATGCCTATTGTATCCACTGGCTCAATCGATCGACCCAGAACTGGTTGGATACTGGAACCGTTGTGGACCCACGTTCAAAGAGTCGCGCGGACGTAGGCTGGGACGGGACACACCTCTATGTGGCTTCGCACATCTTCGCGGGCACCGGAGCCCCTGTGACCAAGGCGAGCGACCGGGGCAAGCTGTACCGCTTCAGTTACAACGTGCGGACAAAAACCCACACCCTCGATGCCGGGTTTCCAGTGGACGTCACCAACGGCAAATCAGAGACGCTGGTTCTGGCCAAAGATACGAGGGGACAGTTGTGGGTGACGTACGTCGAGAGCAACCGGGTCATGGTCAACCATAGTGTCGGCGGCAACGATCGGATCTGGGCGACGCCG
>DATEKZ010000363.1:0-4990 GCA_035277185.1 Verrucomicrobiia bacterium | reverse complement strand
TCGGCGGTCATGATAGATGCTACAGGGCCGCGTCAAAGCCTGAATCGAACCGATAAGATCTGATCACGATCGCCCACCCTACTTCCTCAAAACCTCATCGATAAATTCGAACAACGCCTTCGTCGGCGGATCGTCCGGCAGGCCGAGGTTCTCGTTAAGCTTGCTGTGATCGGTTTCCCTGGCCGGAAACCGTTTGGCCACAATGCCGGCGTCCCTCAGCACGGCTTCGAGCCGCTCCGCCTGCGCCCTCACGTCGGGATGATCGGCAACGTGGAGAATGAGAAACGGCGGGATGCCTTTGCCCTTCGCCACGTGCGTGACGGCGGAATAGTCACGGTGCTTCTCCGGATCGTTACCGAATTTTACGCGGTGTCCAAGCTTCGGCATCGGCATTCCATGAACGCGCAACCGCGTCTCGGCCGTCTCGATGATGGCCGGCACGTCGTAAGTGTCGCCGTCCACGGGAACGCAGCCCTTGATGATGGCGAGGGAGAGTCCCTCGGCCTTCAGGTAGCGGTCGTCGATGCTGATCAGGGCGGCGAGCTGCGCGCCGGCGGAATGGCCCATGACGAGCATCCGTTTCGGATCGCCGCCGTGCTCGGCGATGTGGCCATGCACCCAGCGGATGGATTTGGCGATGTCTCGAAAGATGGTTACCATGTCCACGTCGGGCAAGAGGCGGTAGCCTGTCGAGACGAAGACGAAACCCTTGTCCACGAAGGTCTGCGGCTTGACCTGGACGTTGGTCCGATCGCCCGCCTGCCAGCCGCCGCCGTGAATCCAGAAGACCACCGGCAAATTCTTCGCGCCTTCCGGCGCGTAAATGTCCACTTTTTGCCGTGAGTCGGCTGGCTCGGCGTAGGGGATGTCCTGCTTCACGACCATTTTTGCCCGTGCCGAGACGGCGGTTTGGGGTTGCGCCAGCACCAGCGTGAGCGGTGCGAGAAACAGGATGGCGAGGAGGGCAGCGAATTGTTTCATGGATGAAAAGGTCTGATGATGGTCTTCATTTGAATTGGGCTATGGTGGCAGGAGCAGCAACGCAATCAAGTCCGCCATTTTGCTCGGCGGTGACGCTCCGCATCCACTAGAAAGTTCACGCCGACTGCAAGACGGCAGCAAGACGGCGTGGCCGGCCTGGCGTGCGGCATAGGCGAGCGCCGCTTTGATGTCATCCGGTTCGAGGTAAGGAAAGTCGCGGAGGGTTCAACCCACCTTCAAGCCAGCGCTTTCGCAATGACCTGGCCCGCGACGTCGGTGAGGCGTTCGTCGCGGCCCTGATGTCGAAACGTCAGCCGCTCGTGATCGAACCCAAGCAAATGGAGGATGGTCGCATGAATGTCGTGGACATGCGTCTTCTCCTCGACTGCACGCAGACCAACGGCGTCCGTGCCGCCGATGACTTGTCCGCCTTTTGTCCCGCCCCCCGCGAGCCACATGCAGAATCCATGCGGATTATGGTCGCGGCCATTGCTGCCTTCGCTCATGGGCATGCGGCCAAATTCGCCGCCCCAGACGACGAGCGTGCTTTCGAGCAAGCCGCGCGCTTTGAGGTCTTTTAACAGTCCGGCAATGGGCCAATCGCTTTGCGCGCACAGTTTCGAGTGATTGCCTTCCATATCGGAATGGCCGTCCCAACCGTTGGTGTCGCCGCAGTAAAGTTGCACGAAGCGAACGCCCGCTTCGACCAACCGGCGCGCCAACAGGCAGCGCGTTCCAAACTCTGCGGAGACGCTGCGATCGAGGCCGTAGAGTTTGCGGGTGGCCTCGGACTCGCTCGAAAAGTCCACGACGGCGGGGGCATGACTTTGCATCCGGAAGGCGAGTTCGTAAGCGGCGATGCGCGCGGCCAGTTCCGAAGATTCGTCGCCGGGACGGAGCTGGGTGCGATTCAGGTCGTTGATGAACGCGATCGTGTTCCGCTGTTCCGCCGCCGATACGTCCGGCGGATTTCCAAGGTGCAAGATCGGCGACGATCCGCCCCGCAACAGCGTCCCTTGATAGGCGGCTGGGAGGTAACCGTTGCCCCAAGCGGGCGCGCCGCCCTTCGGCCAACCGCCCGGGTCGGGCAACACGACGAACGCCGGTAGATTTTGATTCTCAGTCCCCAGACCGTAAGCGGCCCACGAACCCAGACTGGCGCGGCCCATCAGAATGGAACCGGTGTTCAGCAAATAAACCGATTCGGGATGCGTGACGCTGTCGCCGTAACAGCCGCGCAAGAGGCACAAATCATCGACGCGCTCGGCGAGGTGCGGGAGCAAGTCCGAAACCTCGATGCCCGATTGGCCGTGCTTGTGGAACGGGCGCAAGGGCGGAAACAAATTGTTCTTCGCCACATTACGCCGCGTTTTGAACGCGCCGAACGATTCCGGAATCGGCTGGCCGGCAAGCCGTATCAAGTCAGGTTTCGGATCGAACAAATCCACGTGGCTCGGACCGCCGGACATGAACAGAAAGATGACCGCTCGCGCCCGCGGAGGGTGGTGCGGCGGTCGCGGCGCCAGCGGATTTGGATCAGCGAGGGGCTTTTCCAGGACGGGGTCGGCCGCCAACAGGCCGTCGCGATCCAGGAGCGACGCGAGCGCCAACAGTCCGAATCCTCCGCCGGCGCGGCACAGAAAGTCACGCCGCGAGACCGAACGTGCGCTACCGAAAACCGGGCCTGAACATGGGTTCATAGGCTTGTTCGATGTCTATCCAACAGCAACCAGCGGACGCAGTCGAGTACGGAGAAATACGGAGTTCATTCGACGAAGACGAAAGCATTCAAGTTGAAGAGCGCGCGGCACAGGGCGGTGAATTCGGTTTGGGCGGGTTCGGTGGGCGGTGGGTTTCCGCCGCGGTGCTCGCGGAGAAACAATCTACTCTTTTCCCGTTCGCTGGCCGTTGGCGCGCGGCCCAACGCCAGTTGGAAAGCCCGGCGAATACGTTCGTCCGCCGAGCTGGCTTCCTGCATAACGCGGGTGGCGGCGGCCCCGGCGGCGGTGAGGACTTCTTCTGAATTCAGCAATGTGAGCGCTTGCGGCGCCGTGACGCTCCGGCCTCGTTCGGGACACGTGACGTTGTTATCCGGCGCGTCGAACGCTTCGAAGAACGGAAACCGCAAGTTGCGCCGCGCGAACACGTAAATGCTTCGGCGCGCACGGTCGGCCGCCCCGCTGTTCGCCGTCCAGTTTTTGGCGGACGTCGCCAGATCGGCAGGCAGGGGCGGCAGCACACTCGGGCCAAACATCGTCGGATTCAGCCGTCCGCTGACCGCCAACAAACTGTCGCGGATGGCCTCCCCTTCGAGGCGCACGCGATTCTGTCGGGAAAAAAGTTTGTTCTCGGGATCGCGCTCCAAGGCTTCTGACAAGGCGTCGCTCGACTGTTGGTAGGCCGCCGAACGGAGGATCAGCCGATGCATGGCTTTGATGCTCCAGCCCTGCGAGACGAATTCACCGGCGAGCCAATCGAGAAGTTCGGGATGCGTCGGTCGCGCGCCACGCATGCCGAAATCACTCGGCGTGGCCACCAGACCTCGGCCGAAATGATGTTGCCAGATGCGGTTGACCAGGACGCGGGCGGTGAGCGGGTTGGCCGGACTGACAAGCCAGGCGGCAAGCGCCGTTCTCCGGCTCGTGGCAGCCGACCTGCGGAGGCTTGCTTCCGGCTGGAAGTCGGAATTGGGGACTTGAGATGTTGGAGCTTGAGCCGCCTTGGGTCGGTTGCCCTCGAGGATCGCTGGAAATCCCGGCTCCACTTCGTCTCCCGGTTGCTGATAATCGCCGCGATGAAGGATGAAGGTGCGCGGAGAAACGCCGTTGGTGTTGGCCAATGCCATCGTCGCCGGCAGCGCGGGCGGCTTGGGTATTGTCTTGAGTTCGTTTTGAAGGCTTTGCCGGCGTGTTCGGTCGGCACCGGAAAGCGCTTTCGCCAATTCCGTTTCCGAAACCTTCACCATGCCCGCGGTTTCCTGGACGGTGTTTTCCTGCTCGAGGGTCCGTTGCGACTTCGGAGTATTGTGCGCGAGTTGAGCATCCTCGGAAAGCGTCGCGAGTTTCTCCTGGAAAAGCCGCTCGCGGTGCGGTGCTTCCAACTCCTCGATTTGCTGCCGCAAAGTGCGGCTGGCCTCGTCATAGAGCGCCTGGGCGCGGTCATGCGCTGCTCGCTCGGGTGCGGTGGGGATCGCCCGCTCGCTCTGAAAAGTCGCCGGGGCAAAGAACGCCTGCAGCGCGAAGTAATCACGCTGGGTCAACGGCTCGAATTTGTGATGGTGGCAACGCGCGCAACCCAACGTCAGGCCGAGAAACACGCTGGCGGTGACATCGGTCATGTCATTGAGCGTGTTGAGGCGGCGTTGTACCTGATCCGCCGAATCCACCATGTCCGGGCCGAGCAGATTGAAGGCGGTTGCCGTGAGCGCTTCGGGCGAGTCCGGCCAAAGTTCATCGCCGGCGATTTGTTCGCGCAGGAACCGCTCATAAGGCTTGTCCGCGTTGAACGACTGGATGACGTAGTCGCGGTAGCGCCACGAGTGCGGGCGGACGGCATCATGCTCGAAGCCGTCGCTCTCGGCGTAACGCGCGAGGTCCAGCCAATGCCGCGCCCAGCGTTCGCCGTAGCGGGGCGAGGCCAGCAAACGGTCCACCAGCCGGTCGAAGGCGTCGGGTGAACGGTCACCGGCGAAGGCGTCAATCTCCTCGGGTGTGGGCGGCAGGCCGAGGAGTCCGAACGTCACCCGTCGGATCAACTGCTCCCGATTGGCGGACGGTCCCGGAGCAATGCCCGCGCTTTCCAAACCAGCCAGTATGAAGCGATCCACCGGGGTCTTCGCCCAGATTTGGTTTTGTACTATTGGGACAGCCTGCTGCCGGACGTTTTGGAAGGCCCGATGCCTGTCCGGAGTTTCGCTCAACCCGACACAGGTCGTGGTAAAAATGATCGAGATGATGATGCGGTTCACGGAGTGTTTGTGCTCCGAGAGAACAGCGAGTGGCCGTCTCTT
>DATEKZ010000362.1:0-11782 GCA_035277185.1 Verrucomicrobiia bacterium | reverse complement strand
GGTGATGCCGGATGGCTTCACAGGGAGAGAACTCGCGAAAAAACTGGAGGCCCCCAATCGGGGCTGAAAGTGATCTACACCAGCGGTTACAGTCCGGAGATGGGTGAAACGGTCTTCGTTTTCCGGGAGGGCATCAACTTCCTGCAAAAGCCTTATCAGCCTCAGACGCTCGCCAAAGCCGTGCGCGATTGCCTGGATACCTGAGTGGATTGGAAACTGCGCGTCGCGGCGCATCTCAATATCTTGCAGCGTGGAGATGTTCGGACGGTTCCTTCCCCCTCACCCCAGCCCTCTCCCTCGGGGAGAGGGAGTGACAATGCCCGGCCTTCTGCGTACGAGCGTATTGGGTTCTCGAATGGCGCTTCGGCTGTTCCCTCTCCCTGGGGAGAGGGTAAGGGTGAGGGGGAAGGAAGCGGCCGAAGAACATGCTTTCTTTGAAGGCATCGCCGTGTGCGAAGACGGAATTCAATGGACGCGAACGATTAACTGGTGAAGATGCGTTGAAAGGCTATTGCTTTTCCTCCAGCGCAGCCTGCGCGGCGGCGAGGCGGGCCACCGGCACCCGGAAGGGCGAGCAACTGACGTAGGTCAGTCCCGCTCGATGGCAGAATTTCACCGAGTCAGGATCACCGCCGTGTTCGCCGCAGATGCCGAGCTTGATGTCCGGGCGTGTCTTGCGACCGAGCTCGCAGGCGATTTGCATCAGCTTGCCGACGCCGGTCTGGTCGATCGTGGCAAAAGGATTCTTCTTTACGATTTCGAGTTCGGCGTAATGCGGCAGGAACGAGCCGGAATCGTCGCGGCTCATGCCCAGGGTGGTTTGGGTGAGATCATTGGTGCCGAAGCTGAAGAATTCGGCGTTTTGAGCGATTTCGTCCGCCGTCAAGGCGCCGCGCGGGACTTCGATCATTGTGCCCACGAGGTAATCGATCTTCACTTTCTGCTCCTTCATCACCTCCTGGGCCACGCGATGAACGATCTCGACTTGCAGATCGAATTCCCGCTTGAAGCCGACGAGCGGAATCATGATCTCCGGTTTGACCTTGATCTTCTTTTTGAGCACGCGGGCGGCGGCCTCGAATACCGCGCGGGCCTGCATCTCGGAAATCTCCGGATAAGCGATCCCCAGCCGGCATCCGCGATGGCCCAGCATGGGATTGAACTCGTGCAGGTCATGGACGCGTTTGGAGATCTTATCGACGCTGAGTCCGAGCTTTTGCGCCAGCAGGTTTTGCGCGCCGTGATCGTGCGGGAGAAACTCGTGCAGCGGCGGGTCGAGAAAGCGGATCGTCGCCGGCAGGCCTTTCAGCGCGGTGAACATGCCGATGAAATCCTCCCGTTGATACGGCAATAACTTCGCCAGCGCCGCCTTTCGGTCGTCGGTCTTTTCCGCGAGGATCATTTCACGCATCACGTCAATGCGGTCGCCCTCGAAGAACATGTGTTCGGTGCGGCAGAGGCCGATGCCCGTGGCGCCGAACGCGACGGCGTTGGCGGTCTGCTCGGGTGTATCGGCGTTCGTGCGGACCTGCAACCGGCTGACCTTGGAGCACCAGTCCATCAGCTTTTTAAACATCTGGTAGGTGCGGCTCGATTTCGGGTCGAGCGATTTCTCGACGAGCACCTGGACGATCTCCGACGCAGCCGTCTTGATTTCGCCGGGATAAACTTCGCCGGCAGTCCCGTCGATGGACATATTATCGCCCTCGTTGTAAACACTGCCATTCACGGCGACGGTCTTGGTGGAATAATCAATGTGTAATGCCGATGCGCCGCAGACGCAGACCTTGCCCATCTGCCGGGCGACCAGGGCCGCGTGGGAACTCACGCCGCCTTTGGCCGTGAGAATGCCTTCGGCGGCGATCATGCCGCGCAAGTCTTCCGGGGACGTTTCGTTGCGAACGAGGAGGACTTTTTCGCCGCCGGCCGCGGCTTCGACGGCGCGCTCGGCGTTCAGATACATCTTGCCCGTCGCCGCGCCCGGGCCGGCCGGCAGCCCTCGCGCGATGCACTTGGCGGCCTTCACGGCTTTGCGGTCGAAGACCGGCGCCAGCACCTGGTCGAGCTGTTCGGCGGGCACGCGGCGGATCGCCGTCTTCCAATCGATGAGCTTCTCCTTCTCCATCTCGATGGCGAAGCGAACGGCCGCGAGGCCGGTGCGTTTGCCGTTCCGGGTCTGGAGCATGAACAGCTTGCCGTCCTGAATGGTGAATTCGAAATCCTGCACGTCTTTGAAACGCCGTTCGAGAGTGGCGCGGACCTTGTCCAATTCCTCAAACGCCGCCGGCAGGTGATTTTTGAGTTGCGCCACCGGTTCAGGCGTGCGCACGCCGGCCACCACGTCCTCGCCTTGCGCGTTGATGAGGAATTCGCCGTAGAAAACCTTTTCGCCGGTCGCCGGATCGCGAGTGAAGGCCACGCCCGAGCCGGAGTTCTCGCCGGTGTTGCCGAAGACCATCGCCTGGACATTGACGGCGGTGCCCCACTCCGACGGGATGTTGTATTTGCGCCGATAGACGATGGCGCGGTCGTTCATCCACGAGCCGAACACGGCGCCGATGGCGCCTTTGAGCTGGTCCCAGGGATTGGCCGGGAATTCCTTGTTGGTGTGTTCCTTGACGAGCGCTTTGAACCGTACGACGAGTTCCTTCAGGTCCCCCACGTTGAGCCTCGTGTCCTCGATCTCCGAGTGATAACGCTCGTGTTTGAGTTCGTGGATGATGACTTCAAAGGGCTCGTGGTCTTCGTTCGGACGCTTCTGCACGCCCATGACGACGTCACCGTACATCTGGATGAAGCGGCGGTAGCAATCCCAGGCGAAGCGCTCGTTGCTCGTGGCCTTGACGAGGGCAACGACGGTTTCGTCGTTCAAGCCGAGATTGAGAATGGTGTCCATCATGCCGGGCATCGAATCGCGGGCGCCCGAACGGACAGCGACCAGGAGGGGCATCGCGCTCGTGTCGCCAAACTTCGTCCCCATGATTTTCTCCATGTTGCCGATGCCGGCCGCGATCTGCGGTTGCAGTTGCGCCGGATAAGTCCGTTTGTTGGCGTAAAAATAGGTGCAGACGTCGGTGGTAATCGTGAAACCGGGAGGAACGGGCAGCCCGATGCGGGTCATCTCCGCGAGGTTGGCGCCTTTGCCGCCCAGGAGCGCCTTCATCGTTCCTTCGCCGTCGGCCTTCTTGTTCCCGAACAAATAAACGTATTTCTTCGTCTTGCCCATAAATCAAAAGGGTGTGTGCTTCGGTTAATGGTCGTTGGTGAGGTCCATCGAAACGAGCCGCGAATCTAACAAAGGTCGAAGGTGTGTCAACGGCTGAGTTGGACGGAACCGGCGTGGCCAGGGCCGCTCCTTTCATCCGTCATTGAAAAAGTTCCAACTTGGAGAATGGAGCTTCAGGCCGGGGCGAATAACGCCATGCCTGGAGCCGCCTTGCCGCGCGGCAGCGCGTCAACTGGTCCGGTACTGCTCGCAGTCGTCGATCAGCTTCTCCGCGCCTTCGGCATCCAGCAATTCCGGCTCTTTGATGAGAACGACGCCAAAAACGGAACGGTCGGTGCGTCGGACGCAATAAACCTGGGCGCCTTCGTAAATCAGCCGGGCCTGCCAGGCTGAAAACCGCCACTGATTGGATAGTTCGAAGGTTTCTGCGATCTGGCGAAAAAGGGCATTCAGCGGTTCTTCGGACAATTCCGAGGAGATTGCCCTGGTGACCGGCGTCAGGTCGCCGCGAACGACTCCGGCGGCCAGCGCACCGCTGACCTCCGAGCTTCGGTTCAACCAGACGGCGACGGACGCGTTTGATTTCGCCGCCGGCGCCGACTTCCGAAGTCCCATGGTGTTCGAGCGGACCAGCAGCCCGGCGTCGCCCTGGAAATGAACCACGATCCGGCTTTCGGCCGATTGCATTTCGATGCGGTCAAAACGGCCGAGCGGAAGGCCGGAGGCCGCCTGGTGAAATTTCTGGGAGATGTGCTCGATGAACCGGACACGCACATCGGTCTGCGCGCAGGCCCATTCGTACAATACCTCCCGTTGTTTCGAGCAGACCAGCATTTCTTCAATGCGGAAGGCCGATCGATCGCCCGAAGCGGCCAGGCGCAGCAGGGCCGGGGCGGGATTGAGCGCCGCCGGCTCAACGGAGACTGGCGCACCCGGCGCAGGCAAGACCCCTGGCGAACGAAGCTCGAAACCGACGACAGGCGCCGATAGCCCGTCCGTCGGACTGACCATTCGGAGCGGAGGCAGCGGCGCCAGTGGCTCGGTCTTCGTCGCGGGTTGCGGCGTCGGCGGAGCCAGGGACGGCAGCGCCGGGGTGGACGCGGCGGTCGCTGGCTCGGCGGCAACCGGCGGTTTGGGAGTTGTCGTCGCGCGGGCCGGCGAGGGTGGCGTCGTCGTTCGCGCCGGCGGCGTGGCAATGTGTTTTGCCGCCTCCTTCGCTTTGATCTCGGCCGCAACCTGCAGCAGTTGTTCCTGCATGCGGAACGCCTCCAGCACCAGGAATTCCCATTGGCGGTCGATGGACCGCTCCGGAGGATCGACAAATTGCTTGAGGTTGAACTCGGCGTCCGGTTGAGAAGCCAGGTGAGTGAAGGCGGACTGGCCGCGTCTTCCGTCCGCCTGCGCGTGCATGATGACGCCTTCCTTGATGAAGATCTGGCCGCGCGCGTTTTCCGAAAAGACGTCAAACAAGCGTGAGTTCCCGCTCATGCATTCCATCTTGATAACGTCGAGCAAGCCCGCCGGACGCCGCGCGCCGCGTGCGCCCTGCTTCTTCTGCCAGCGCACCAGCTCGTCGAGCGTGGCGAAGACGCTTTCCATGTCGGTGAGGTTGCCGGGCTTTTCGAGGAAGAGTTCGGCGCCGCCTTCCAGCCCGGTAATGCGGGTCTGTTCGTCGGCCAACCCCGTGAGGAACACCTTTTGCAGGTCCGGATGGTCGCGGTTCAGCACGTTCAGCAGTTCGAGGCCGCTGACGCCGGGCATATTGACGTCGAGCACCGTCAGGTCGATCGGCTGTTCCTTCAGAACGCTCAGGGCCTTCGCGGCGTCGGTCGCCAGGTGGATCTCCCAGGAGCCTTTGCTCAGGCTGCCAAAGGCCTGCTCGACCATCTGCAGAAAAGCAGCGTCGTCATCGACAAACAGGACGCGGGAATTGGCGGCGGCGTTATTTGGCATGCAGGAGGGCGCCAGGGTTTTGGCGGCGTTGGGTTGGTGACTGACCGATGCGTGCCATGTTCGCAGAGTTTACAGGCCGGGGCGCATGACCGAGTCGGCCGGTCTTTTGGACTCCTTGGCGGCGCAACAGCCCCACCAATGAGCAAGACGGTCCCACAGTCCCAATTCTCCCAGGTAGGCGTTGTCCACCCTTTTCCTGGCCTGTTCGCAGTTCGTCGCGTGCTGAAATGCGTTGGCGACGTGGACGGCCGTGAGCGGGCTGAATGAATTGCTCAGAAATCTTGCCGGGTGATGATGCAAGGCCGCTGCTTCAACCACCGGCACGGGCAGTCCCCAGATTCCCAGCAGACAGCCGCCGACCTCGCCATGGGTGGCGCCGAAAACCTCCTGTTCGGCTTCCCAGGAGGAGATGCCCTTCGATTGGACGAGGTGCTGCGCCTGGCGGAACGCCGTGGCAAGATTGGCCGCCAGCGCCACTTTGCCGATGTCGTGCAGCAAACCTGCCGTCGCCGACTGCTGCACGACGGCGCCATCGACGCTTTCCGCCTCGGCGATCCACCGGGCAAATCGTCCCGTGCGTTGGGAATGCCGCCAGAGCTTCTCCATCGAAAAACCGGACCCGTCCAGGTCGCGAAAATTAGAATAGCTATGCGCCAATAGCACGAGGCCGCGGGCGTTGGCCAGTCCGATTTCTTTGATGGCCAGGACCGGATCGGCTTCGTCCAGCGGCGGGCCGCAGGCGGCGGAGTTGGCCAACTGGAGGACTTTCGCACTGATGGCCGGGTCATCCGCAACCAGGTCCGCTGTGCGGTCAAGCGAGGCCGAACTGGACTGAAGTTCTTTCACCAGCCGGGCATAGGAGTCGGGCGGGCTGGGCAGCCGGGGGATCCGTCCGATCAATTCCCGGACCGTTTGATTCGGGAGCCACACCTCGAATTCGAACACCCTTTGAAGCACGACTTGCAGTCGATCCGCCTCGACCGGCTTGGCCAGGAATTGATGAACGTTCCCGACGCACCGGAGGAGGGATTGGGGATCGCCCAGGTCGGCGAGAATGATCCGGTGCATCCGCGGATATTGCTTCATCACCTGAGTGATCAGATGATTGCCGCCCATGTCATGAAGACGAAGATCGACGATGATGGCGTCGAAGGCGCCTTGCGCCAGCGAATCCAACGCGGCGGTTCCGGTTCCGGTGTAACGTAATTCCCAGCCAGCGCACCGGCTCACCAGCTCGTCTTTGATCTCTTGCAGCGCGGCGGTTACCCCGTCCACCAGCAAAATGCGCTTTTTCATTTGGGAAACAGATCGCTGCGGAGGATGAGGTTGGTTTCCGGCGTCGGCTTGCCGTAGAGCAGTTCCAGGGATTTCGCCGCCGCGATCCGTACCCCGGCATCCTCGTCCTGCAACGTTCGGAGCAAGGGGCGGATGGCCGCCGTCTGGCCGATCCGACCCAGGGCTTCAGCAGCGGCGACGCGCAACTCATGGTCGTAGTCCACCAGCGTGGAAATCAACACCTCCAGCGCCGCCTGGCGCCGATAGTAAAACGGTTGTGCCAGGGTGTTGAGATTTGTTGCCGGGGCGTGAATTCCTCCAATCTTAGCCAGCGCGCTGGCCGCCGCCTGACGGACCCAATACTCCCGGTCCTTCAGCGCGGCTTTCAGATACGGCATTGCGCCCTGCGCCGCCTCGGTCATCGGCCAGTTCGGATCGAGTGTCTCCAAAGCCCGCTGCGCGGCCTGGCGGATGATGTCCTGCTCGTCCTTCAGCACCGATACCAACGGGCCAATGGCCCGCGGATCGCCGATCAACTCCAGCGCCTTGACCGCGGCTTCCCGCACTTCCCGATCGGGATCATTCAGGACGCCCACAATCGGCTCAACCGTTTGCGGCTCGCGGAACTTCCCCAGTGCCACCACGGCCGCGGCGCGAACCTCCCAGTTCTTGTCGCGGAGCAGTTTCACCAGCGGTTCGACGGCTTGTGCGTGGCCCAGTTGCCCCAGCGCCTCCGCGGCGGCCGCCCGAATCTGATGGTAGGAATCCTTAAGCACGTCGATGAGCGGTTCGACCGCCCGTTCATCCCCGATCTTGCGCAAAGCGTCCGCCGCGGCCGACCGCACCGGCTCGTCCCGGTCCTTGAGCGCGCCGATCAGGAGGTTGACGATCCGTCCGTCCAGGATCTGGCTGAGGGCTTCGACGGCCGCCAGGCGTTGGTAATCGGCGCCGTCTCGCAGCACCATCATGATGGCTTCGATGGCGTCGGAGCCGAAGATGGTGGCGCTTTCGATTTCCCCCAGCGCCACCAGGTGGAAGGCGCGTTGCGAATTGTCGGGAGCTTCCCAGCCCAGCTCCTTCAGCCCTTTGGCCGCATGCCAACGGACGTTGCTGGACTGATCCCGGAGGGATTCAACGAGGGGCCTGAAGGCTTCGTGACTGCCGACCTGCTTGAGGCAGACCACGGCGGCTTCGCGGACGCTTTCCGTGGCGTCTTGCAATGCCTTGGCGAGGGCAGCGACCGTCCGTTCTTCCCGGAAGGTTCCCAGCGCCCGCACCGCGGCAATCCGGACCTCGACTTCCTGGTCTTCCAGCAATTGCACGAGGGCGTCCCACGCCTGGGGTTCCTTTTCCCGGACCAGTTTTTCAATGGCCTGACAGCGGGTCTTGGGATTTTTCGCCCTAAGCTGTTGAAGAGTCCACCAGATCATGACGAGAGTTCGGCCCGCAGTCGAGTTGCACCGACCGCGTGCCGGCCGGCAAACCGTCGAGGGTTGGCCCTAAGATTGACTTCAATTCGCATTCCCTTCCACCCTTAAATAAACGGGCTTTCCGTCCGCCGTCACGGCACATCCAGATCCGCCGCAAGCCTCTCGGGCGGAAGTCCCCGTTTGCGCCCGCAACGGTCTCTTCTTGCCGCGGATACGGTTTCAATATCAAAACAATCTTCTGATTACAAGCGGCCCATGCAAGGCGCGCGCCAGGCGGGCGCGTTACCTCCGGATCGGCGTGTAGCGCGCGAACCCGCCCGGACGAGTTGGCGGCTTGATGTTTGACCTTGCACAGATGCCCGGCACAGGGTAGAGGAAATCCCCTAGAAACCAAAGAATACGTGCGGTTAGAGAACGAAAGCTTGCCCGATGGATTTGCTTGCATACTGGAGCCTGAACGAGCGTCCGTTTGAGACGACCTGGGACTCCCGGTTCTTTTTCCAGAGCCGGGACCACGATGAAGCCCTCAACCGGCTCGGATTTCTGGTCGGCGAGCAAACCATGCTTTTCGGCATGCTGACGGGCGAGATCGGGTGCGGCAAGACGCTGACCCGCGCCGTGTTCACCTCACGGCTCGATAAGAACCGGTTCCATGTCGTCACGCAGGAAAACTCGGCATTCACCTTCACCGAAATGCTGGGTTCGATCCTGCAACAGGTCGATGCCAGCGCCGTCAACGGCGGCCAGACCAAATACGCGCGTTTTGAACGACTCAAAAAGATTGTCGAGAAAATCCACTCGGACAATCGCCACGTCGTGCTGATCTTTGACGAGGCTCAGGAAATGTCCGCGGTCACGCTGAACGAACTGAAACTGCTGTCCAACCTGAATGGCGACGGAGCGAATTTCCTCACGATCATCCTGGTGGGCCAGCCGGAACTCCGCAGCCTGGTTGCCCAGCTCCCGCCCATTAACCAGCGCATCAGCCTTCGCTTTCACCTCCGGCCCCTCGACCTCGAAGAGACCTACAATTACATCCGCCATCGCCTCAAGGTAGCCGGACATCCCACCGGCGAACTGTATCCCGGCGACGCGGTCGAGCGCGCGTTCCAGGTTTCCATGGGCATTCCGCGCGAGATCAACCGCATCGCCAAACTCGCGTTGGAATTCGCCTGGGTGAAAGAATACTCGCATGTCACTCTTGACGCCGTCGAAGCCGTCATCCGCGATCTCGAGCGTCACCAGAACCTGCCGCGGGTTCTCCCGCCTTAACCGCTCCTGACCCGACGCCTCCTTTCGCCTTGCGTGAGTGCCCGCGGCTCCTACGCTTTCATCCGTGCCAACACATTCGCCGTGACCCGCTGCACTCGCGTATCCGGCCCTCTGGGCGACGTGTAAGCGGACGGTCGCACGTAGCCCGGCGGTTCGGACATGCCATCCGCCCACCAGCAGGTGGCGGCGTTGAAGACGAAATTGCCTTTCGGGCCTGGATAAATCGTCGCTGTGTAGATGCCCCCGTTGAGTTCGCCGGGTTTTGACTGGGTGGGACCGGTCGCAACGATCTCGAGTCCCGGAATAGGTGCGGGGTCGCCATGCCATTCCCAGCCGACCAATCCGGGAATGCCGTCGCCCTTTTTCATGCCGGTGCCCTCGAACAGCCAATGGTCCGGTCTCAAGCAAACCCAGTCGGCGCCGCCCGTCACCGGACCCGTGCTGTGCGCGCCGATCAGTTCGTTGGCGTAGGGCCGTTCGTGAGGCAACGACTGCATCGCCACGAAGTCGCGCGTGCCGCCCGGCGGACCAAAGACACCAACGCGTTCGAAGGCGCGATTCGGCACGCCGCCTGAGTCGGGCGAAAAAAGAATCCGGCCGCACACCGCGTTGCCGGAAAGGAAGGCTGCGTTCACGCGAGCGTCAACCGCGGTCTTCACATTGCGAAACATCTCAATGCTCCAATACTCGTCGTGACCCACGGACAGGAAACCCTTCGCGCGAAGCAAGCCTTTCGGGTCGGCGTGCGTGTCGAGGTTCGAGATGTAGGTGACATCGTAGCCGTGCTGTTCGAGCCAGTAGGCGAGCGGGAATTCCCAGAGAAACCATTCACCGGAGCCGGTTGAGAGCGGCGCGTCCATGATCTGGCAGTATTTGCCGTAGGGACGATTGAAGCCGATCTGCACTCCTCCGCCCCAATACCATGTATCCTTGCCGTCGTCGTAGAGGGAAAACTGGCTTGGCCAGCGATTATAAGCCTGCCAGGTGGTGTCGGAGCATTGAAAGATGAAGTCGGCTCGGCGATCGTCGCGGACGATGAAGATCACGTAGCTTTGCAGGCCCTCGCGCTCGGCCGTGAGCTTGCCAAGATAGACACCGCTCAGCCAGTCCTTTGGAATCTTGATGGTCGCGCACGGTTCCCATTGGCATTCACGCACGCGCTTTTCGCCAACCGGAGGATCGGGCTGCGCCATGCCCTTGAAGGATCCAAGGCTCAAGACGTGTCGTCCGCCCTCTCCGCCGTAATGACCCATCCGATAAATATCCAGCCTGAACGGCGATGATGGATTGGTGCTAACGTGAAAACTGATTTCTTCTCCGGCTCGAACGCTCGTCCGCGAACAGTAACCTTCAATCCACGGGCAGCGATATTTCGTCGCGGGATCAATGCGCGTGTTCGTCAGCATCCAATCGCGCGTGCCGGGTCTGCCGTTCTCGCGGCGGATGAAATCGCTTGTAAGAGATGATTGTGAGCCCGAGGAGTCGTGTTGGACGTGACCACAGCCGGAGAGTGCGGCGACGGCGCCAAAACCGATCGCACCCTTCAGCAAATCACGGCGTGTGATGCGGGAATCGGTCCCGGACTGTTCCAGGGCTCTTGATGTCTTTCGTTGCGTTCTCATATGAATCGGCGCTCGGCCTTGCAGGCCGCAGCAAGGACCGCAGTTCGAGAACCGCTCGATTTACTCAAACGCTGCTACCCGTTCGAGCGTTCCTGCGCCCGAGACGGGCGCACTCCGGAGCGCAGAGCAATGCTCTGCGCTCCACTAGGTCGTCAATTGTCATTTGGCAACAGCCGGTCATCTGGCTGGCGCAGGAACTCCAATAGGTCGGCAACATCCTGTTGCGTCAATCCCTGCTCGAGTCCGTCCGGCATCAGGGATTTCCCGTCCGCTTTCAATTCCCTGATCTGACTTCGTTGAATCGTCGCGTCAGGAACATTCGGTCGCCGGAGGGTCACGCTTGCCGCTGACTCCGCCGTGATGAGACCGGTCAACGATTCGTCGTCGGTGGTCGTCACCGTGTAACTGACGTAGTCCGGCGTGACCTGACGGCTGGGATCGAGAATGTTGACGAGCAGCGTTTCCTTCGGCTGACTGGCCACGCTGTAAAGGTTCGGCCCGACGGCATTCCCGCGTCCCTGCATCGCATGACATTGCAGACAGGCTCGCGCAAAGATCGCCGCGCCTTTTGCGCGATCGCCGGCGAGTTGTGTGGCCGGTTGAAACTCGTGGACCACTTGTTCGCGGTCGACGGACGCACCACCTCGAAACAATCGTTGTGCGTGCTTCTTCAACCCCGCGTCCGGGCTTTTTTCCAATGCCTGCCGTGTCGAAGGATCAATCTCCGTCAACTGGATCGTGCCTTTCTCCAAAGCGTCGAGCAGAGCTGCAGCAAAAGCGGAAGAGCGCGACGCCGAACCGAGCAATTGTCGGCGCACGGATTTGGAATACACGGTCCACTTTGCAAAGGCGGTCGAGGCGCTGTCCGAATCGTTCAATTCGGCCAGCGCTCTCATCGATGCCAATTGGATACTCGCCGGTGTTTGGGGCAGGAGAAGGTCGCCGAGGACGGTGCCGCCGCCGGGAGGCTTGAGTTTTCCAAGCGTGCGAATCGCTGCCAGCTT
>DATEKZ010000361.1:0-6640 GCA_035277185.1 Verrucomicrobiia bacterium | reverse complement strand
GAGCCGGATGCGATAAAACCCTTTGGATTCTCCCGAAAGCAGATTGATACTCGTTTGGGTGGTGCCTCCCGCGCCCGGCAGAGCCGGACCCAGGGGTCCCCAAGGCCCTTCGGGGCCGGACGCAAACTCGAGGATATAGCTGCGGTTAGTCGTGCTTTCCCAACCGAGGAAGGCCTGGGTCGGGCTCTGGACCGTTAGAGTCAGGATGCGCAGCGAGGAAGACGCGCTGTTCGGATCGGTGCCCGCCGCGTACTCACCTTCGTTGTTCAGGCCGTCTTCGTCCGGGTCCGCGGTTCGTGCGGCCTGAGGGAGGCTGGCGCTTCCGAAATGCGCCGCCGCCCAGGTTTCATAATCACTGGCCGGTGGAATAATCCCGAGATCGACGCGAATGATCCGTCCGCGAGTGGCTGAAGTGAAGCCTGGCACCGGAACATTCGCGCCCGATGCCGGGGCGCCATCGATGGATCGCACTGTGGAAAATACGCCGTTGATGGTCGGCGCCAGGGTGTAGGTCGGAGGCGAAGCGCTTTTCAGTTCGAACGAATTGATGCCCGCCGTGGCGGGATCGGCGAGCGTGACCGTGCCGATCTGCCGCGTGTCGAACGGCACCTGGAGTATGTAATACGACTGTCCGTTGACGTTCACGATACGGGTCGCTGGGCGTGATCCGGACGTGTAAACGTATGTTCTGGTTCCGTCCGTGACCGACCAGCTTGCGCTCGTGATGGTGATGGCCTGCGATGAATTGGTCTGGTTGACGACGGTTCCCCAGATCACCAGGCCTGGCTCAGGCACGCCCGGCGGGATGGGAGCGGGTTGAGCAGCGACTCGTTGAGTCGTTGCCGGGATGAACAGGGCAACGCCTGACAAGGCGATCATGAAAAACCTGGCTCCTGTGCTCATGTCATTTCCTTTCTCAAGGCATCGCCGATTGCGGGTTGGTTCCGGGCTTCGACCACACTCGCTTGATAATGCGGCGGTCGGTGAAGTCGTAACGATATTCGGCGCGCATGGAATCATCTTCGACCGCCACCAGGCGGTCCTTGAAATCCCAGGTGCAGCGCAGACCGTCGATCCGGGTCATATTGCCATTCGCGTCGTAGGGAAAACTTCGGACCCCGGACCCCGGATGCTGAATGCCGGACAAGGCATGGGGACCCGGCGGGTCGTTGGGTTGGCGGCCGGCGCGGTTCGCGGGTCCCGCGGCTCCACCGTACGCCATCGCCCCCAGGTCGGTCACCGGGAGACCCTTCTCCAGATGGGTGATATCGCTGGTTTGGGCGAGCATGTTACCGATGCGATCGTAGCGATAGTTGATCCGGCCTCCATTGGCCGACGGGGCGGCCGGCGCGTTGTATTGAACCTGGGTCAGCCGATACAAACTGTCGTAGGAGAAGGACTGTGAATTGCGACGTTTGTCGTTCGAGGCGACCGTTGACGGAGCGCGGCGATCCTCGATCGACCTGATATTGGAGACCCCGTCGAAGTCGTAGCGGAACCGGATCAGTTCGAGGTTCAGGGTGGCGGGTTGGGAAACGGTCACGAGGTCGGTTTGGCGAAGCCTTGGGTCGTAATGACGGGTGGTTCGAACACCGTTTCCGAAATCAACCTGGCGTTGCTGGCCCGAAGCCTGGTAGCTGATTCCGGAAATAATGCTTCCACTTGGACCGCCGACGATCCGTTGGAGGAGATTTCGGCTGTTGAATTCGTAGGTCACCTCATCGTTATCCGGGTAACGCATCCGGGTGACGCGGTCCAATGAGTCGTAGTCAAACCGGGTGGCATAGGAAACCAGGACCGAGGCGAGCGGTGTGAGGGGCAGATCGGCTCCGGGATCGGGGATGCGTTTGACGGTCCATTCCACGCGGCCGCGTTCATCGTAGGATGTGTGCTCCTCTCCGCTGGCATCCAACACGTGGGCGAGCGACCCCTTCGTGTTCCGTGCCGTTAACCGCGTTCCGTCTCCCTGATCCACAGAACCCGCGGGCTGGTCGTAGAAATAGGTGACGTCCGGGGAGCGCTGGTAACTGAACTCCGGGGAATTTTCGTCGTGGTACTCCTCCGTCCGGATTCGGTTGACGCCATCGTAGGTGTAAGTAATGCGCTGCCCTTTCGCATCCGTGGTCTCAATGAGATTCGAGGCGTCATCATAGACATAGGTCGTGACGCCCTGATCGGGGTCGTTTGCGAGCGTCTTCCGCCTCAGCCCGTCATACCGCAACGTCTTCACGTTATTCTGGGAATCGGTGATGCGGGTCAGTTGATCGTTGAGGTCGTATTCGTACCGGGTCAGCCAGTGATTCGTATCGGATGTGGGCAGGCCTTGGTCGTCCAACCTTACCACCTCGACGACTTTTACCTGACGGCCCAGCCCATCGGAGACGGCGATATGCGGGGTTCCAACGTGCGGGGAGCCTGCCCGCAAGTCCTCCTCGTCGAATGTCCATACCTCAAACGGCAAGTAATGCGTCGCCGTCTCCCGCCTCTCGCCGCCCGGGGTCTCGGGTGGAGCGACCGCGCGAAGCTGTCTGCCTTGTGGATCGTAATAGAGGTCGGTGGCCACCAGCACGTTGGTTCCGTCCATTTCTGGCGGACGCCCCGAGGGCCAGAGCATCGGAAATTGAGGGATCTCGGCGGCGGAGATCCGATAGGGCAACCACTGGGACTGCGGTTGGCCTCGAAGGTTATAGCCAGTGGCCTGTTTGACGACCCATGTTCCGGAACTTTCCCCTTCTTCGATTGCTGCCAGCGCTCTCCCGCAACCGTCAGAGTAGGACGCGGTCACGAACTGGTCTGCCTCCCCGGAGACTTCGCGCTGCCGGGTGGTGACGCGGCTCGCTGATCCCAAGGGAACGGCGGTCAAGCTCAGGTTTCCGGCGGGATCATAAACAAAAGCTCTCCCTCGAATCGGATCACACGGCTGATAGTCGTAGGCGACCGTCGGCAAATCCAGAGAGTCGCCGGGTTGCACCGTTTTCACCAGGCGCGAAAAACTGTCGTGGATGTAAGTGGTCACGTTCCCGTTGAAGTCCCTCGAGAGGGTGACCACTCCGAACCCAAAATCGTACTCCGCTTCGAAGGTCAGGTCCGGCAAACCTCCTCCGACGACCAGCGTTTCCCTGGTCGGATAAGCCTGGAACACGGGGTCGTATGTCAGGCGACGGATGTTGCCGACGGGATCGCGGGTCTCCACCGTGTTTCCGTGGGCGTCGAATCTGACGCGGGAAGTCTGGACAGTCCGTGTGGCATCGACGTGCTCGATCGTTCGATGGAGCAAGGCCCGGTCTTGGATCTGACTCTGGACGCCGACGAACGGTTCCCCGTCGTAGTAATGGACTTTCCTGGCCACAAATTCGCCGTTTTCATCAGTGACGCTGATTGTGTCGGGTTGGGAAATGATCCAGAGGGAGAGGGCGTTCCCGCCATGCGCATAGGTGGTTGTGGTGGTCCGTTCGTCGTCGAGGGCCGCGTCCTCCAGCCCGAGGTCCCGCAGGACGGTTTGATTCCCGTAATCGTCGAAATCGAAAGTCTTGCGTGTCCGTTGAGGTGGCGCGGTCGGTTGGCCCAGGGCCGCTGATAAGAGGCCGTTAGCTTCCCGAATCTCGGTCAGGTTTGTACTG
This sequence comes from Verrucomicrobiia bacterium, assembly GCA_035277185.1. Lineage (GTDB taxonomy): Bacteria > Verrucomicrobiota > Verrucomicrobiia > Limisphaerales > AV2 > DATEKZ01. The sequence continues at coordinate 3,020 of DATEKZ010000361.1, read as the reverse complement.
ACGAATGCAAACGACACCGAGCGGCCGCTCCCGGCCAGAACAATCACGTCGGCGGGGGCGAATCGTCCCTCGGGAATTGGCACCGCGGGCGCGTTCCGATAATCCTCAAGGATTCCGTTGGCATCCTGGTCGGCGAGGTAGGGCAGAGGCTCGGCGGGACGGTATAATCGGCGCACGGTCCAGTCCTGCCACGAACGTGTGTAAACGTAGGCGTCCGGAGTCAGCTTGCCCTGGTCTTCGATCGTGGCTGCCGTGGTTGCCGCCTCGCAGCCGGCATCGAAGGCGCCATCCGCCGCCGAATGAAGCACCACGGGATCGACCAGTTCCTGGACCCATTGCAGCCCTTTCAACGCTTCTTCCTCGCGGCCTCCTGTTTCCGTAAATTCATCGATATGTCGGGCGGGCGGCGCGATCGAACCATAGTCATCGTTGTCCTTTTGATCCGCCGCGCCGGTGTGGAACCTGAACCGGCTGACCAGGGACGGTCCGCTGCGCTGCCCTGTAGGTGTGCGCGTCGTGTCCCACCCGGTACTCACTTTCATCAGCCCGGTGACTGGTTCGAACAGGAAATCATCTCCGTAGTCGGTCCTTTGAGCGAAGGCGAACCCGCGAAACTCTCGCTCAATTCCGTCGTAGTACGGATCGCGATAACGGAACTCGGCCACCGCTGCGTCCTCCTGTCCGTCTCCATTCAAGTCCTGGCCACCGGTGGTGCGGATCTGCCGGACGACCTGAAGCGGGATGGGAGCAAATGTGCGCCAGGAATGGCCTGACTCCCGCGCCAGTTGCTCGTCCTCGGCGGCCGAGCCATACACAATCGTGGTCCGCTTGCCCAACGAATTGTCCACGCCTGTCATCAGGCTCGGCGTGCCGCGAGGAAGCAACTCGACGTAAGCCCAGCTGCTCTGGGGTGAGGTATTGCGGAAGAGCAGATCGAGCGAACCATTGGCGTTCAGATCGACGAGGCGGAGGACCGTGGGACTTGCGGCGTCGCGCGGCGCGTACCGGGGCAAGCCGGCTCTTACATACGGCGGAGACCAGCGCTGGCCCGCAATATTGACCCGCAATGTCATGACCGCCTCCGGCCCGCTCCCGTCCAGGACGACCACGTCCGCCAGGCCGTCTCCCGTGATGTCGTCCACAAAGATGTCGCGCAGGTCGGCATTCCCAATCTCGAAGGCGTCAGGGTCTTGAGTCGGAATCAGCCGTTCTTCCGCGTACGTTCCCAAACCCGAGAGCGCCCAGTAACTGACTCGAATGCGTTGACCAGCAGGGCTGGGCGTGGCCGCCAGACAGATCAGGTCCAGCAATCGATCCCCATTCATATCGGCGAGATGAACGCACGGATTGGGCTGGCCATTCGTCCCCGCGAACGTATTCGCAAGAGGGTAGCTGGGCGGCAAGATCGCCTCGCTGCTCAACCAGCGCCCGCTTCGGCCGATGTAGAACGTGTTCACCTTCATCGCTCCGAACGAAGGCTCGAGATTGACGAAGTCTCCTCGCTTGTCGAAGTTCACATCCATCTGGCGCGTGCCCGCCTGGCTGTAAGTCACCCAACCGGGCGGATTCTCCAGGATCGTCGCCTCCAGGTTTTCCAAACTGAACCCGAGCCGGTTCTCGTCCACCAGATCCAGGCGGGCCCGATTGCCAAACGTCTCCAAACGCTTGTTGGGACCATCGTCGATCAGTGAAGAAACATCGATCAGGCCCTTGCCCTTGGGGTCATGCACGACCGTGTTCGATTCCGCCAGATCGACGGGTGAGGAACCCAGGATCTGCCGGGACGGCGCGAACTGGAGTTTCGGCTCGCCTGAAGTCCGCGATTCTCCACGACTCAGGCACACGCGCTGCACCTTCCCCGCCCCTTCCGAAGAAGTCGCGAAGAGGTCGGGAAGCGCGTCGCCATCGAGATCGGCGAGTTGGACGCGACCGTTGGGTTCCGCCAGGTCCAACTCCGGCGGCGACGCGAAACCGCGTTGCTCCGCCTTCGTAAGGTCCAATCCGGAGTAAGTGAAGATCAACGGCGGAAGAAAATTGGCGTCGCTGCCCGACCGATCCACCTGCGCCACCCGCTTCAACAGTGTGACTCCCAGGTCCAGGTAGGTGCTCTGCAGGGCGACCAGATCGGGTGTCAAATCGCCTGGTTCATAGGCGTAGGCGATGTTATATGCGCGGACCAATTGACTCTGGCTCCGGACTTCTATGCGTTTTAGACGGCGATCAAGACGCGCCGCAAAAGCCGGGCGATAGTCATCGAACACATCCGGCCTGGCTTCATACTGGAAGAGCACCTCCTGAAAGTCGCCGGCCAGGTGGCCGTACGTAATGCGGCTGGGGTAAAGAATCCCCGGACCCTGGAGATACTCATACTCGATGCGGTTGCCATGGAGGTCCGTGGTCGAGTCAACCATCCAGCAATAGGCACGGTCGAACGGCTGCGCCGTGGCTTTCTCCGGGTGCTCCACTACGCTCCATCGGTTGTTCTGCCCGCGGAACCGGCCCAGGGTGTGTCGCGTGCCGTTGCGTTCGGTCACCTCCCACGCATCCGGAGACCCATCGCCATCGGAATCAATTCGTCGCAACCGCTGGAAGCCGCGTTCGTTCTCGCAGCGCCAGTCCTGGCCCGTGTTGTTGAGCGGCACCAGCTCTTCCCCCCCGAACACGAAGGTGTCCCCGGCATCGTACTCGGGAAAGCCCTTGTCTGTCTGCCGCTTGATCGACATAAACTCCAGCGACCAGCCGATCCCGCAAAGGCCGTTGCCGGTGTAGGAATTGTAACCCAGGCGAATCGACGGGGCCAAACCCGCTCGCCCGGGAGCCACGGCGATACTCACGCCGTAAGACGAACCGCCCGTGTTGAGCTGGGGTTCGAAGGACTCGCCCAGCCCTTCAATCGAACCCGCGCCGCTTGGAAGCGAGATGACGCTGGGCTTGACCCCCGACTTGTCTGGAGGCGCCGATCGGATGGGCGCGCTCCAGGCAAAGAAAAGACAGGCGAATAGAAGACCGGGCCGCAATAT
>DATEKZ010000360.1:0-2745 GCA_035277185.1 Verrucomicrobiia bacterium | reverse complement strand
CGACAACGGAGCGGGCTTCGACGCCGATGGCGCGGGGAAGCTCTTTGGCGCCTTCCAGCGATTGCACTCAATCGAGGACTTTCCCGGTACCGGCATCGGGTTGACCACCGTGCACCGGATCATCCGCCGGCACGGCGGCCGAATCTGGGCGGGGAGTGCCGTGGGGAAAGGGACCACGTTTTATTTCACGCTGGGCGAACCGCCAACCGAAACGAAATAAGCGCGATGCATCGTCATTTGAAAACAGCGTCGCCAATCGTAAATCGTAAATCGTAAATCCGATGAATGTCCTCATTGTCGATGACAACGCAACCAACCGGAAGTTGCTGCGGGTAACCCTCGAGGCCGAGGGCCTCAACGTGGTGGAGGCCGGCGACGGAATCGAGGCGCTCGGCCTTTTGGACAGCGCGCCGGCCGACGCCATCATCTCGGACATTCTCATGCCCCGCATGGACGGCTATCGCTTCTGTTACGAGGTGCGCGGCAGCAAGCGGTTCGGCCACCTTCCTTTTATCATTTACACCAGCACCTACACCTCCCCCGGCGATGAGAAGGTCGGGCTGGATCTGGGCGCCGACAGATTTATCAGAAAGCCGTCGCCGGCGAGCGAAATTCTCGCCGCCTTGCACGCCCTGAAGGAGCGGCCACGGCCCGTGCGGTCAGGCCACATTCCGCCGCCCCGCGGGCTCGAGCTGATGAAGGAATACAACGAGGCGCTGGTCCGCAAACTGGAGGAAAAGAATACAGACCTTGAACTCCTGGCGGACCAACTGACGCAGGCGAACCAGGTTCTCACGGTCAAGTCCCGGGAGCTGGAACGCACAAAGGAAGAACTGCTCAACACGAACGTCGCGCTGGAGATGCGCGTCCGCGAACGCACGGCGGAGTTGCAAACGGCCAACCGCGAGCTGGAGTCCTTCAGCCATTCGGTCGCCCACGATCTGCGGGCGCCGCTGCGGGCCATTGACGGTTACTCGCGAATCGTGATGCGGGAGTTCACCGCGGGATTGAGTGCTGAAGGCGCGGGGCATCTCGCAAGGATTACGGAGAACGCTGGGCGGATGGGTCAATTCATAGAGGATTTGCTTAATCTGGCTCATGCCGGATTCCTGGAACTTGTGTTGCGGCCGGTCAACCTCAGCCACCTGGCGGACGAAATTGCGGAAGAATTGCGCCGGTCGCAGCCGGAACGCGCGGTGGAGTTTGCGATCGCTTCCGACGTGATGGCACGCGGCGACAAGGTGCTTTTGCAGGCAGCGCTGGAGAACTTGCTTGGCAATGCCTGGAAGTACACCGGCAAGGCGAAGCGTCCACGGATTGAATTCGGAACCAGGCAGGACGGCGCCCTGACGGTTTATTTCGTGCGGGATAACGGTGCGGGATTTGACATGGCCTACGCAGATAAATTGTTCAGCCCGTTCCAGCGGTTGCACTCCGAGCCCGAGTTTTCCGGCACCGGCATTGGCCTGGCGACGGTGCAACGCATTGTGAAACGGCACGGCGGCCTTGTCTGGGCAGAAAGCAAAGTCGGAGAGGGCGCCACGTTTTATTTCACGCTCGGCGAACCGGCGAAAACGAATGAGTGAGACGAACGGCAGGTCTTTATGAACATCCTGGTCGTTGATGACCACTCGGTCAATCGCAAGCTCCTGCGCGCGCAACTGGAAGCAGAAGGCCAGAGTGTGCTCGAAGCCGCCGACGGGGTTGAGGCGCTCCAGACTCTCGACCGCGAGCCGGTGGACGCTGTGATTTCCGACATTCTCATGCCGAACATGGACGGCTTTCGCTTTTGCCTGGAGGTTCGCAAACAGCCGAAGTTCAACGCGGTGACGTTTATCTTTTACACCAGCACCTACGACTCGCCCACCGACCGGCAGCTCGCGCAAACCGTGGGCGGCGACCGATATATCGCCAAGCCTGCGCCCGTGGCAACGATCCTTGAAACGTTGCGCGAGGTTGCGCAACAGGGAACGAGCCGTCGCCGCGCGCGCCAGGAAGGAGGCGACAACACATCTTACGTGCTCAAGCAGTACAATGAAGCGCTGGTCGCCAAACTCGAACAGCGGAACATCGAATTGACCGACCGCAATCGGGCCCTCCAGCAGGCCCAACAGCAATTGCGCCTTCAAGCCACCGCGCTCGAGACCGCCGCCAATGCCATTCTCATCACCGATCGCACCGGCACCATTCAATGGGTGAACCCGGCGTTTTCCACGCTGACCGGCTACACCGCCCCGGAGGTCGCCGGCAAAACGCCGCGCGTGCTCAAGTCCGGCAAACACGATCAGGCGTTCTACCGCGAACTGTGGAAGACGATTCAGTCCGGACAAACGTGGCGCGGCGAATTCATCAATCGCCGGAAGGACGGCACTCTCTTCCACGACGAACACACCATCACCCCCGTCCGGTCGGAGCACGGAGAGATCACTCACTTCATTGGAATCTTGCACGACGTGACGGCGCGCAAGCAGGCGGAGGAAGAATTGCGTCTGACGCACGAAAAGCTCCGCCACCTGCTGGCCCACAGTCCGGCGGTGATTTACACACTCAAGCTGGACGGACAGAAGATCACTCCCACGGTCGTGAGCGACAGTATCGGGCGGCTATTGGGCGTCACCGCGGCCGAGGCGATGAGCTACGAATGGTGGCTGGGACAGCTCCATCCGAAGGACCGTGACCGGGCGGTCGCCAGCGTTTCCGAGACACTGGCCCGCGGCGCGAGCCGCACCGAATACCGCCTGCGGC
>DATEKZ010000359.1:0-6516 GCA_035277185.1 Verrucomicrobiia bacterium | reverse complement strand
CAGGCTTTCTCGATGACTTCGTCTTCTTCATCAGGCAGGGATTGTCAGCACGAAAAGGGAATGCTGACAAGAACTCAGAGAAGCAAACCCGCGGGTTGATGGATTGAGATCAAACTCCGATCAGTGAGCCTGGAAAACGCTCAGTGTGTCCAGCACGGCTTTCGTGCGCGGCACTTCGTGAGTGCGGAAGAGATCGGCTTTACCCAGGGCAGCGAGCACGGCAAAGAAGGGCTCGGCACAGCGAACTTCCTCTTTGAAATACTCGAAGGCGTGGGGCAGGGCGTGGCAAACGGGAAAGCCCAGCTTTCGCAGCCGGAAGGTATTCAGGAAAACGGCCATCTGGTGACCAATGCGAAGGGCACTGTCCTGGAGGTTCCGATAATAGAAGCCGAGTCCGGGGTCGATGAAGATCTTTTCCACGCCGTTCCCCGTGGCGAGCTCGATCTGACGCGCGAAATACTCGTACATCATCCCGGTCGGGTCTGCGCCGAAATCGAAGTCGCCAACGTCGCGGACGTTCTTGCCCTGGACGTAACAGATGATGACGGCGGCGTCGTGGGCCGCGACCATTCGGAACATCTCGTCGCTGCGGTCGGTGCCGGTGAGATTCAGGATGTTGGCGCCTGCCTGGAGGCAGGCGCGGGTGACAGCGAGCTGGTAGGTTTCGACAGAGACCAGGATGTTTGATGTTCGCAAACCTTCGACAACGGGCAGAAGCCTGCTGCTCTGGCGGGTATCATCCTCGCGCGCTGCGTGGGAGAGAGTGGATTCCGCGCCGACATCCACGATATGGGCGCCCTGCGCGCGCAGCACTTTGCCGCGGTGAATGGCGGCGTCGGCGGTCAGGCAGACGCTCTCGCGATACCAGGAGTCGGGCGAGAGGTTGATGACGCCCATGATCGCGGGGGAGCTGTTGAACGCGAAGTGGCGTCCGCCGATGGAAAACTCCTTTACTCGCGCCATCGCGGCGTCGCGATTCTTCTCCAACAAGCCCGCGAGGTGTTCGAGAGTCAACATGCCAGGAGCCTAAGGCGAATCGGGCCGCGAAGAAAGGCGTAACCGGAGGCCGGGGTCAGTCAACCGTGGTCAATAAGGTGGCCTGAATTCAACCGGTGGGTTTTCCAGACCCTCGTCCTGATCAATGGGGTGGCGCGCTCGGCGCGATTCGAACGCGCGACCACCTGCTTAGAAGGCAGATGCTCTATCCAACTGAGCTACGAGCGCACGGAGGCGAGAATACCGAGAGACACCGGAAAGAGCAAGGGTGCGGGAGCGGACCGGCGAGGGGCGTGGGACCCTCAGCCTCGATTACCCGCCTGAATCACGAACAAGGGGCGGAAGTCCGCAGCGTTTTTACGCGAGGTGAAGGGGACTGACTGACCGTTAAACTATCACACTCCAGTTGACTGCGAAAGCGAACGCTTGAAAATAATCCGACAAAATCTGCGAAGACCTTTTTGACGGCATGAATATTGCAGACTACTTTCCATCTAAAGAAGCGAAAGTAAGATGTCAGGTGGTCGGATGAAAAACAAAATGACCGGCGACGGTCGGCTGAAAGCAGGGGCTGAATAGTCCTGACAAATGGGGTGTGGTTCGGCTCGCCGTCGCAGGTCGCGACGGTTATGAATTCACAAGCCGAAATCCTCAAATTGGAGCCGGGAATGCGCCAGCCGGACTTCCTCCCTCCCGCCGCGAGCCGTTCCGGCGGAGATCCCGCACCGAACACCCGCAAGCCGCGTATCGGCCTGGCGTTGTCTTCGGGGGGTGCCAAGGGGCTTGCCCACATCGGGGTCATTCAGGTCCTGGAGGAAAACGGCATCCAGGTGGATGTCATCGCGGGCTGCAGCATGGGCGCTTATGTCGCCGCGATTTGGGGTTTCGGCCATGATGGCGCGACGATGGAGAAGCTCGCGCGGGAGGTCGAGGGGCGCTTCCGACTCTGGCGGCTGGTGGACCCGGTCTTTCCACCGCGACAGGGCTTCATGCGGGGACGAGCGGTCAAGCGACGGTTGCAACGGACCATCGGCAATCTGCATTTTTCGGACATGGTCCGGCCCGTGTATGTTGTCGCCACGAATCTCCAGACGCTGGATCGGGTCGTCTTTTCCAGCGGTGAAGTTGCCCCGGCCGTTCACGCGAGCATCGCCATTCCCGGCGTATGCGCTCCGGTAACCATCGATGGACAAACCTACATGGATGGAGGCGTCGCCGACCCGCTGCCCGTTGACGTGTTGGATGAATTGGGGGTCGAACACGTGATTGCGGTGAACACGATTCCAACACCGGCCTATTTGCGCTGTTGCGTGGAGATGGAGCGGGAACAGGCCGACCTTCACGGGCGACGCCATCATCTGCTTAAAGCGTTGAATCAGCACATCAACTACTTCGCGCCGGGGAACATTCTCGACATCATGATGCGCGCGGTGCACGGGTCTCAAATCCGGGTGGCCGAGGAATCCTGCCGCCGCGCCGACGTGGTCCTGCGTCCGCTGGCCATCGACGCGCACTGGTACGAATTCGACAAGCCCGGTAAATTCATCGCGTTGGGTCGACGCGCCGCGGAAGAACAAATCGATAAGATCAAGGCACTGGTAACCAAGACGACTTCGCCAATTGAACACGCACCTGCTCAAGACACGATGGCAACAGTTGCCTGAGAAATCGCTTCGTCAGTTGCAGGCCGAGCAACTGCGGGACTACTTGCGCCGTGTCGTCCTGCCCTTCTCGGCGCATTATCGCGAACTGTTCCGGGAGCGAGGCCTGACCGCCGATTCGATCCGGTCTCTGGAGGATTTGCAGCGCGTTCCCTTCACCTCGAAGGCCGATCTGCTGAACACCCCGGATAATTCCCAGAAGGCGCGGGAGTTTGTTTTGATCCCCGATCCCCAGGTGTTGAGCCGAAGGCCATCGACGATCCTGAAGGCGTTACGGCACGGACGCGAGGAGGTGAAGAGAGGTTTTGAACGGGAGTTTCGACCCATCTTTCTGACGAGCACCACCGGGCGTTCGGCCGACCCGACGCCATTTCTCTTTTCTCAGCATGATCTGGACAATCTCGCGTCGGCCGGGAAGCGGTTGTTTGAGGTTTGCGGCGCCGAGCGCGAGATGCGTTTGCTGAACATGTTCCCTTATGCGCCCCACCTCGCTTTCTGGCAGGCGCACTACGGCGGGGCGGCATTTGGCGTGTTTGTGATGAGCACCGGAGGCGGCAAGGTCATGGGCACCGAAGGAAACCTCCGCCTCATCCGCAAGATCAAACCGGACGTTCTCATCGGTATGCCGACATTCGTTTACCATGTGTTGCACCAGGCTGCAGAAGAAGGGATGCGTTGCGAAAACCTGCGGCGTGTCGTGCTCGGCGGCGAAAAGGTGCCGGATGGCATGCGGCGCAAGCTGGTCAACCTCGCCGCTGAACTTGGGTCGCCGGCCATGGAGGTGATGGCCACCTACGGTTTTACCGAAGCGAAGATGGCCTGGGGTGAGTGCGCGTGTCCGGCCGACCAGATCCCGGGTGGATACCATCTTTACCCGGACCTCGGAATTTTCGAGGTCATCGATCCAAAGACCGGTGAAGTTCTCCCTTCGGGGCATCCCGGCGAATTGGTCTTTACTCCCCTCGATTCCCGCGGAAGCGTCGTCCTGCGTTATCGAACGGGCGACTGCATCGACGGTGGGCTGGTCTATGAACCGTGCCCTCACTGCGGGCGCCGCGCGCCGCGGCTGGTTGGCAATATCTCGCGCAGCTCGGAGGTCAGGGAGATGCAGCTCGACAAGATCAAAGGAACGCTCGTCGATTTCAACCAGTTGGAGCACGTGCTCGACGACGCGGGCAACATCGGTGCCTGGCAACTCGAGTTGCGCAAACGAAATGATGACCCCCTCGAAGTGGACGAGTTGATTCTGCACGTCCAGAAAATCAACGGCGCCGACGATGACAAGCTGGTTCGCGATCTGAACAGTCGTTTCGTTGCGAAGACCGAGGTGCATCCGAATCGGGTCGTTTTTCACGATGCCGAGGAAATGCGCGACCTGCAGGGTGTCGGAGTGCAACTCAAAGAGCAGAAGATTGTCGATCATCGGCCGAAACCGTCGAGCGACCTTGCGAACGCCGGAAAGACAGCCGATGCTAGGCCGCGAAGCGGCCTGGCAGAGGTCGGCGCGATCCGTGAAGCCCGGAAGGAATGAGGATGGCCAAATGAAAGCGGAGAGACTGGTGATTGTTGACGGTGTCCGCACTCCGTTCTGCAAGATGGGGACGGACCTCGCCCGGCATGGTGCTGATGAACTCGGACGCATCGCCGTCAACGCGCTCCTGACCCGTACCGGCCTCGACCCCGCGGCGATCGATGAGGTGATTTTTGGGTGCGTCGGTCAGCCGGCGGACGCCGCGAATGTTGCCCGTGTCATCGCCTTGCGCGCCGGCATTCCCGAGCACGTGCCGGCCATCACCGTCCACCGCAATTGCGCGTCCGGCCTGGAAGCGATTACGCAGGCGTACGAAAAATTCGTGGCGGGTCGAGGGTCGATCTTCGTCGTGGGCGGAACCGAAAGTATGTCGCAGATCCCCCTGCTGTTCCGGCAATCGGCGGCGGGAAAATTCGCGACCCTGTCGAAAGCGAAGTCGGTTGGGCAGAAGTTTCGCGCCATTGCCCGATTCCGTCCCTCCGACTTTCAGCCGCGGATCGGTCTGCAACTGGGCCTGACTGACCCGGTGTGCGGTTTGAACATGGGGGAAACCGCCGAGTTGGTGGCCCGGGAGTTCGGGATTACCCGCGAGCAACAGGACGCGTTTGCCCTGGAATCGCATCGGAAAGCCGTGGCGGCGCAGGCGAAATTGGCTGACGAAATATGCCCCGTGTATGCCGCCCGGGCTGCGATCACCGCGGACAATGGACCGCGCTCCAACCAGACCATGGAGGCGCTTGCAAAGTTGCGGCCGGTTTTCGATCGGAAAACAGGCACGGTCACCGCCGGCAACGCGTCCCAGATTACGGACGGAGCGGTGGCGTTGCTGGTGATGTCCGAAGCGAAGGCATCCGAGCTGGGTTACAGCCCGCTCGGTTATTTGCGCGGATACGCTTACGCGGGTTGCGATCCGTCGCGGATGGGCCTCGGCCCGGTGTTCGCCATCGACAAGCTCGAGAAGCGAACCGGACTGAAAATCGGCGACGCCGACAGGGTGGAAATCAACGAAGCGTTCGCCGCGCAGGTCCTGGCCGTGCGACAGGCCATGGAATCCGAAAAATTCGCGCGCAAGCTTTTGCGGCGCGAGCAACCGGTGGGAACCCTGCCGCTGGAAAAACTGAACGTCAACGGCGGCGCGATTGCGTTGGGCCACCCCGTCGGCGCGACGGGTGCGCGGCTGGTCTTGACGAGCTTGAAAGAACTCAAGCGACGCAACGAGAAGCGCGCGCTGGTGTCCGTGTGCGTGGGTGGCGGGCAGGGCGCGGCGGTCTGGCTGGAGGCCCTATGAAATCAACAATCTCACCTTCGGCCGCAGAGGATACACGGATGAAACGCGAAGCTCCTCCCGTCGTCGCAGAAACCCCGCGTTCATCCGTGCCTCAGGAAAAGCCGCTCCCGGTGATCCGGCGCGAAATCACCCCCGATCAGATCTGCGTTCTCACGTTTGATCGTTCCGGCTCGTCGGCGAACGTCTTCGACCGCGCCGCGCTGGAGGAACTGGATTCCGATCTGGATTTCATTGCCGGCAGCCCGACGCTGAGAGGCGTTGTGCTCGCGAGCGCGAAGAACTCCATCTTCGTTGCGGGCGCCGACCTTCACGCCATGGCGCATGCGTCGTCCGATGAACTGCATCGCCTGATCGAGCTTGGCCAGTCGGTTTTCAATCGCCTCGCCTCGCTTCAAATACCCACTGTGGCGGCCATCCACGGCGCGTGCGTTGGCGGTGGTTGCGAGATCGCCCTGGCCTGTGACTATCGGATCGCGACGCCCGATCGCGTGACCAGGATCGGGCTGCCGGAGACGCAGCTGGGAATCCTGCCCGCGTGGGGTGGTTCCACCCGGCTGCCCCGGTTGATCGGACTGCCCAGAGCGCTTGACGTGATTCTCGGCGGGAAGACGCTGGCCGCGAAGCAGGCGCTGCGCTACGGGATGGTCGATGACCTGGCGCCACGCGAGCGGCTGGTGGACCTCGCCTGCCGCAAGATTCTCAGTGAAGGACTGAATCTGCGGCGAAGACGTCATCCGTTGAAGTTGATGGCAACGAACAACGTTTTGGTCGCAAACCTCATTTCGCTCCGCGTCCAGTCACAGCTCATGAAAAAGACGTGCGGACATTACCCGGCCTTGTTCAAGGCGCTGGAAGTCGCGAGGAAAGGCGTTTCCCGTTCGGTGGAAGCCTCGTTGAAGCTTGAGCGGGACGCGATCCTTGAACTCGCGCCGACCGAAGAATGCCGCAATCTCATCCGCGTGTTCTTCATGCAGGAGCACGCGAAAAAACTGGGATATCTCGTCGAGAACGCCGACGCCAGACCGAAGCCAGTCGCCCGC
>DATEKZ010000358.1:0-2210 GCA_035277185.1 Verrucomicrobiia bacterium | reverse complement strand
CGCTGCTGCGCCCGAGGACGGGCGCACTCCGGCGGTGGTGTGAAGTTGGGCCCACCTGAGCCATCTGCCTCCATGATTGACCGGCGCGAGCCATCGAACTAGGCTCCGGCGTAGTTGGGAAGTCGAACCGCGAGTCCATTGGTTCACCGCAATCTATCCGCCACCATGGATTCATTCCGATAAAGAATGGGTTGGCTGTTCGCTCTCAAAAAAGCCGGTGTTTAGACGCAAGCTTCCCTTCATGTCTGGATCTCCATTTACGCCAAAAAGGGCTACAACCTTGCCCTTAGAATCTCCATCAAGAATTTCGGCGTAGATTCTATATTCGCTAAACTCAAGGTTGAAAAAGCGCTCGAGCTTCACGCACCGCAATCGTGTGCCTTGCTTAACAATACTCGGCTCGGGCCAGCGACTGGGATTGGCTTTATACATCTCGATTTTAATGATTTGGTCTTGGTTTTTCCCAAGGCTTTTGTGAACTTAGCTACCGCAGAGAGCGCCGTCGGTCATCAGGGAATCCTCATTCAAGCTAACCACGCGATTGTCCCTAAGTTCTCCCCACCACGCGGGATCGTTCGTTACGTCGATGGTTTTGTTGGAGAAATATCTCGGCGAAAGACAGCCGGTAATCAGAACAACGAAGCCCATCATCAGTATCAAAGGAAGGCGGCCAGGTCTCTTGACGTGTGTACGGTTCATAATTGATGCGTGCCGATCGCATTTATCCCTTGCGCGGAATATCAGCGAGCCGCGGGAGACAAATAGGATACCAGCATTTTATCGAAATAGAGACCAATTGGAAGCCACAGGCACTGACGACGATCAGTTCAGCAGAACGATGCGGTAAAACCGTTGAGCCGAACCCCCCAGCGTGGCGTCCACCTTCGACGCCGTCGATCCGCTGGCCGTCACATCCCCCGGAACGTCATTCCAGTTCGCCTCACTCAAATCGTTTTTGAACTGCACGCGGTAAGTCTTGCCGGCAACCGCGCCCCACGATAACGCGACGCTGTTCGCGGTCACGGCGGTCACTTCGACGATCAGCACCGGGTCGGCCGTCACGGTCACCGTGAACGACGTCGCGTCGTTCAGGTTGGGCAAACCATTGTCGGTCACGCGCACGGTGAACACCCGATTCGTGCCCGCCTGATCGAGCGCCGGCGTCCAGCTCAGCTGCCCGGTCCCCGAATTCAAACTGGCGTCCGTGGGAGCGGAAGCAAGGCTGAATGTCAGCGCGTTGAGAGGAATGTCGTTGTCCGCCGCGGCCAGCGTCAGGTTCAACGTGTCGCCGGCTGTGATGAACCGATTCGATACGGGCGACAATGCCGGCGGAGAGTTTTCCTCGTTCACCGTGACCCGGAACGTCCGCGTGGCAAACAGCGCCGGCGATCCGTTGTCGGTGACGCGCACCGTGAGGTCGTAAACGCCCGGACCCTGGGCCTCGGCTGGTGTCCAAGTCAGCGCGCCCGAACTCGGATGGATGGAGACACCGCCGGGCGCAGCGTCGAGCGAGTAAGTCAAAACATTGGACGGCAGGTCGGCGTCTGTTGCCGCCGCAGTGATACTGAGGGGCAGACCTTCGTTGAGGCTGCGGTCCGCAATTGCCGCCAGCGTAGGCGCCACGTTCACCTCGCTGACGACTACGGTGAAGCTCTTCGCGTCGCTCAGATTGGGAGAACCGTTGTCCGTGACGCGCACGGTCATGACATTGGTCGCCGGTCCCTGCGCCTCCGTTGGCGTCCACGTGAACGCGCCGCTCGCGGAGTTGATGGTTGCGCCGGACGGGGCGTTCTCGAGGGTAAACGTCAGCGTGTCGCCGGGGTTTGGATCCGTGGCGCTGGCGGTAAAGTTGAGCACCGCCCCTTCATTCGCGACGCGGTTCTGCAGACCAGCCAGCACGGGCGACTGGTTGCCCGGATTAGCCGTCGAGTTGTCGCGACCCGGCGTCGGCGCCTCGGCCTTCCAGTTGACGGGGTCGTTGCCGTAGGCGATCGCAGTGATGCGCTGCAATGACGCGCCGTTACCATCGGTTCCAGTCGGCCAGGGTAAAACCGGCGAATAAATGATGCGTTCCACGAGAATCTGAGGAACAAACCCGGCGTCCGGAGCGCCGGGCGATTGCGGCGTGTCGGGCCGGAAAAGTTCGATGGACTCGCCGCTGTTGTCCAGCCGCCCGCCAAAGGGGCCGAAGATCGGCACTGAATTGGATA
>DATEKZ010000357.1:0-4955 GCA_035277185.1 Verrucomicrobiia bacterium | reverse complement strand
TTCGGTGTTTACGAGGAAAGCAACTACATCTTCCATTCGGTCACCGGCGTGAAGGCCGGATATGTCTTGCATCGACGTCTGCCGACCCAGCTGTTTGAACCGATCGGCCCCGTCCCGGGCCAGATGCAGTTAACTGCCCGGGCCCTCACGCGTCAGATCAAAAAATACTTCCAGGGTCTGTTCGATCTGCCTACCGATACGGAGAAGGATCGCGACCTCGCCAATTTGACCGGACGCGAGCGCGAAATCCTGCTCTGCCTCAGTCGCGGCTTCACGGACAAGGAAATCGCCGACGCTCTCAACATCAGCGTCTGGACCGTGCACGGCCACGTCAAGAAAGTCTTCGAGAAGATGCGCGTCCACTCGCGCACCGAGGCGGTGATCAAGTTTCTCCAAAAGTAGCCGGGCGCTTCTCCCGAGCCCGGTGACTGACTGTTGGCCCGTACCGATCTTGTGTTGCATATGCAACACAAGTTGGGTGCGCACGGAGTCGCTGGCCCGCGGTGAAAATTGGCTCGCTCCCCCTAAAACGGGCTATTGAGAAATCCGACCGCTCCAATAGGCTGGCCAGTATGCGCGGTTCTCGCATCTTGACGGAGTCTCCCGCTCCACCAACGGCGGCTTGATAGCATTTCTGGAAAACGCGTCCGAACCATTGCCATCATGCAGACGAACTTGGAACTTCCGACTTCTCGCGACAAGCTGCTGTTCACGCCAGGTCCGTTGACCACCAGCCTGTCGGTCAAGCAGGCGATGCTCCATGACGCCGGTTCCTGGCACTTCGAGTTCAATGCCAAAGTGAAGGCGATCCGCGAGAAGCTGCTCGCGATCGCCGGCGTTTCGCGCGAAACGGGCTGGGAAACCATTCTTCTGCAAGGCAGCGGCACGTTTGGCGTCGAAGCCGTTTTCGCCACGTCCCTCCCGCCGAACGGCAAGGTCGTGGTGCTGGCCAACGGCGCCTATGGCGAACGAATGGCGCTGATGCTCCAGCACGCGAAGATCGACCACGTCGTCCTGCGCACGCCGGAAGACACGCCAAACGATCCTGCGGCGCTGGAACAACTGTTAAGCGAAGACGCGTCGATCACGCACGTCGCCATCGTCCATTGCGAGACCACGACGGGCATATTGAATCCCATCGAGGAAGTCGGCCAAGTCACCAAACGTCACGGACGCCTCTACATTGTCGATGCCATGAGCAGTTTTGGCGCGATCCCAATTGACTTCAACGCGACGGGAATCGACTACCTGATCTCGTCGGCCAACAAGTGCCTCGAGGGGGTCCCGGGGTTTTCGTTCGTCATCGCGCGGCGATCCGCCCTGCTGGCCTGCGAAGGCTACGCGCGCAGTCTCAGTTTGAACCTCCTCGATCAGCTCAAAGGCTTTGAAAAGAACGGCCAGTTCCGTTACACGCCGCCAACACATTCCGTCCTGGCCTTTGAACAGGCCTTGAAAGAACTGGACCAGGAAGGTGGCGTTCCAGCGCGCGGCGCGCGGTACCGGACGAATCACGACCTGTTGGTCCGCGGCATGAAGCAAATGGGTTTTCGCGCCTACCTTGATCCCGCGGTGCAGAGTTACATCATCACCTCGTTTCTCTATCCTGAAGATCCCGGATTCAGTTATCAGGACTTTTATCGGCGCCTCAGTGAAAAGGGTTTCATTATCTATCCCGGCAAGATCAGCCAGGCGGACACCTTCCGCATCGGCTCCGTGGGCCGGCTCTTTGAATCCGATATGCGCGGGCTGCTCGCCGCCATCGGCGAAAGCACTAAAGAGATGAGACTGAACCTCCACCCTGAAACCGATGTTCCGGCGCCGTTAACCGAACTGGCGGCGGCCGTGCCACTGTGAAGCTTCATCCGCCGGCCAGACGAGATGAACGTATCTTGATTTCATGCGGATTAGCACCTCACCCTTCACCGTCAACGGACGCGCGTATCATCCCCCTGCCCGTCCGGTGGCCGTGATCTGTCTCGACGGGTCCGCCGACGAGTATCTCGACGCGGCCATCGACCGCGGACGAATGCCCAACCTCCAGCAAATGAGCGTCCAGGGCTATCGCGGCCTGGCGCGCGGCGCGATGCCATCATTCACCAACGTCAACAACTCCTCCATCGTCACCGGATTACCGCCCTCAGTGCACGGCATCGGCGGAAACTTTTTTTACGACACGACGACCGGCCAGGAGGTGATGATGAACTCGGCGAAGTTTCTTCGCTGCGAAACGATTTTCTCAGCCGCGTCAAACGCCGGCCGCAAAGTCGCCGTGGTTACAGCGAAAGAAAAGTTGCGAGACATTTTCGCCGCCGGTCTGGTCGGACCGCGGCCTTTCAGGCTGCAGAAGGATCCGGCGACCCGGGACGGTTCGAGCGATTTGGCCCCGCACTCTGCCGCCGAAGCCGCTGCGGCCTGGAAGGCCGCGCTCCCCGGAATCGCCTTCTCATCCGAAAAGGCGAACGAGGCAACGGCGGACACTCACGGCATCGACGCCGTGGAAAAGATCGTCGGCCGTCCAACGCCTCCCATCTACAGCGCTGATGCCAGCCTCTACGTGTTCTGGTCCGGTGTCGCGCTTCTGAAAAATCGCATGGCCGACCTCCTGTATCTTTCCACGACGGACTTCATGCAGCACAAGTTCACACCGGAAGCCCTGGAGTCACTGGACTTCTACGCGGGCATCGACGAACAACTTGGAAAGCTGCTGGAGCTTGGCGCCGTGGTTGGGATTACCGCGGACCACGGCATGAACGCCAAACAAAAATCCGACGGTTCGCCGAATGTTATCTACCTCGAAACCGAATTGACGAAAGAATTCGGCCGGGGCTTCCGGGTCATCCTGCCGATCACAGATCCCTACGTGGTCCATCACGGCGCGCTCGGGTCGTTCGCCCAGGTACATCTCCCCACGGATCACGCCTCACGCCTGACACTTCACAGAGTCATCCAGTGGCTCCTCGATCAACCCGGCATCACCGAAGTCCACGACCGCGCCACGGCGGCGCGCCTGATGGAGCTTCCGCCCGACCGCATGGGAGATCTGGTCGTCATCTCAGGCCGCGACGTCGTTCTTGGCCGGACCCCGGATTATCACGACTTGAAAGCCATTGAAGACGGCCTGCGCTCGCACGGCGGGCGCTATGAGGAGATGGTGCCGTTCATCCTCAGCGAACCGCTCCGGCCGGAGTATGCTGCCAGAGTGAAAGGTGATCCGCGGAATTTTGACATCTTCGACTTTACGTGCAATGGGACCGTCGCATGAAGCTGTCTTCCTTTGTCGCCGGCAAACCGGTCGCTTCTCTGAACACGCTGGCGATTCGCAGTCCGTATGAGGGCCGTGTCGTGGGTACCGTGGCGCTTGCCTCGCGGGCCGACGTCGAGGCAGCCGTGTCCGCCGCGTTGACGTTTCATGACACGCCAAACCGCTTTCAGCGCTTCGAGATTCTCGAGGCGACGCGCCGGGCGCTGGAAAACCGTCGTGAGGATTTCGCCCGGTGGATCTCCAGTGAAGCCGGCCTGGCGTTGCGCGAAACGCGGCACGAGGTTGGGCGAACGATTGACGTGCTCCGTTTCGCCGCGATGGAGGCGCTGCGCGATGACGGCCAGATTTTTTCCGGCGATGTCTCGGCGCAAGGCAAGCCGCGGAAAATCTTTACCGTGCGCGAGCCACTGCGGTGCGCCGTCGCCATCACACCGTTCAACCACCCGCTCAACCAGGCCGCTCACAAGGTTGCCCCGGCCATCGCAGCCGGCACACCAATTATTCTCAAACCGTCCGAGAAGACGCCGCTCGTCGCGTTGAAGTTCGCCGAACTGCTTTACGAAGCTGGTCTGCCCGGCCCGATGCTGAGCGTGTTGCTCGGTCCGACCACCGAGGTCGCGGAGCCGCTGGCGCAGCATCCGGACGTGGAACTGGTTGCTTTTACCGGCAGCGTTGCCGTCGGCAAGCACCTCTCCCGGACTGCGGGATACAAAAGGCTCGTCCTCGAACTCGGCGGCAACGATCCGTTGATTGTCCTCGACGACGCCGATATGGACCTTGCTGTCACGCTCGCGGCCGAAGGCAGTTACCGCAACTCCGGCCAGCGGTGCACCGCCGTGAAACGCATCCTCGTGCAGGAAGGAATTGCGCCCGAGTTCACGCGAAGACTCGTTGAGAAGACCCGGGAATACGTCTGCGGCGATCCCATGGACGAAGCCACGCGCGTGGGCACCGTGATCGACGAGCCCGTCGCCATTTCCCTCGAGACCGTGTTGAAAGAAGCGGTTGGCGCCGGCGCCAAGGTGCTGGCGGGCGGCGAACGGCGCGGCGCGCTTCTGCAACCCACCGTCATCGCCAACGTGCCGAGTGATTGCCGCATGGTCACGTCCGAGAGCTTTGGTCCACTCGCCCCGATCATCACCGTGAAAGATCTCGACGACGCTGTCGATCTCGCGAACTCGACCGCTTACGGCCTGAGCTCCGGCGTCGTGACCAGCAACCTCAATAGCGCGCTCAAAGCGGTGAAGCAACTCCGTTGTGGCACGGTCAACATCAATGAAGTTCCCGGTTTCCGTGTCGAGAACAGCCCATTCGGCGGCATCAAAGACTCCGGACTCGGTGTCAAAGAAGGCGTCATCGAAGCGATCAAGCACTTTAGTTTCGTGAAGACGTTTTCCTTGCCGTGGTAGCCGGTTCGCAACTTTACACCCCCTCTGTCGTTGCTCTGCCATGAAGGGTGCTTCCAGTATTTTGTCGCATATGCGACAAAATGCCGTACGTCCTCGAGTCCTTGTAATCGCCTTTCATCCAGTGGGTCAACCGCGTGAGAACAGATCATTTGATGGCGTTAATACGGCATCGAAACGATCCGGCACTTCAGTTTCGGGAAGGAGAATCTCGTTGTCGTGGCAGTCAGCTCGCAAGGATGCGTACGCAATTTTGTCGCATATGCGACAAAATTCTGTACGTCTGT
>DATEKZ010000356.1:0-2014 GCA_035277185.1 Verrucomicrobiia bacterium | reverse complement strand
AGACAACGGCTCGTTCGATTCCGTTCGTCCGACCGGTCAATATGAAGACACTCTCTGACTGCCGACTTTACGCGTTCGTCGATACCGCCTGGCTGCACGGCCGACGACCGCAAGAGGTAACCCAACAACTCTGCGACGGGGGTTCCGACCTCATTCAACTCCGCGCCAAAGATTGGTCACCCGACGATATCCGCAGATTGGCTGCAGAGCTCCTTCCAATCACCTCGCGGGCCGAAGTCTGGCTCGTGATCAACGATCATCCCTCCATTGCGAGCGAAGTCGGCTCTGGCGTCTGCCATCTGGGACAGGAGGATTTTTTCGGGAAGGGGCACACCCACGTTTCCGAGATCAAAACGTACGATCCGAAACTCAAGATCGGCCTGAGCACTCATGCCCCGTCCCAGGCCGAACGTGCTGTCGCTGGCGGAGCCGATTACGTGGCCGTCGGACCGGTTTATGCGACGGACACGAAACCGACGGCCAAACCGGTTACTCTCGATTATGTGCGCTGGGCTGCGGCGAACATCCGGACGCCCTGGTTCGCCATCGGCGGCATCACCCTGCAAAACCTTGACGAGGTACTGGCTGCGGGCGCACGAAGGATCTGCGTTGTCTCGGCGATCCTGAACGCTCCCGACGTGGTCGAGACTTGCCAGAAGTTCAAGAACCGGCTACTTTCCGCCCGCTTTGAACGGGAGGCCGTCCCCCGCGGCGCGCTGCATTCTAACCATTAACGATTTAACGAACACATGAGCGTCCTTGTCGTTGGCTCCACTGCGCTGGACTCGATCAAAACTCCGTTTCGCGAAAACCCGCGTCTGCTCGGCGGTTCGGCCAGTCACGCCGCGGTCGCCGCCAGTTTCTTTTCACCGGTCAAACTGGTCGGCATCGTGGGCGAGGATTTCCCCCGGCGATATGTCCAGCTTTATCGGCGGCATGGCATCGACCTGGAGGGACTTCGGACGGCGCCCGGCAAGACGTTTCATTGGGCGGGTGAATACGAGGTCAACATGAACAACCGCCGCACGTTGACGACCGAGCTGGGCGTGTTCGAAACCTTTTCGCCCAGTCTTCCCGCGGCGTACCGGCAGGCGCCCTTCGTGTTGCTGGCCAACATTGCTCCGGCGTTACAACACCACGTGCTCGATCAAATGCGACGCCCCAGGTTCGTCATCGCCGACACGATGGACCTATGGCTCAACATCGCCCTGCCTGACTTGCTCAAATTGCTCCGCCGCATAGACGCTTTTGTGTTGAACGACGGCGAAGCACACCAATTGACCAAGGAGGATAATGTGTTCGCCGCGTTGCGGAAGATCCATAAGCTCGGCCCGAAGTACGTGATCATCAAAAAAGGCTCTCACGGCTCCATCCTTTCCGGGCCCAACGGTTTTTTCCTGGCGCCTGCTTACCCGCTCCACAGGGTCGTTGACCCGACTGGCGCCGGTGACACGTTTGTCGGGGCGATGACCGGTTACCTGGCCAGCACCCGAGGTCCTTTGGACACCAACCTGCGGCGTGCCATGATCTGCGGCAGCGTGGTCGCCTCATTTTGTTGCGAAGGATTCGGCCTGAATCGCACTACGAAGGTGTCCCGCGCGGCGATCGACAAAAGGATCCGGGATCTTGAAAAGCTGGTGCGTTTCTGATCCCAGTTGCGCGGAGCGACAAAGGTTGCTACAAAAATCGAACGCGGAAGCGGGTGTGGTTCAATGGTAGAACGTGGGCTTCCCAAGCCTGAGACGAGGGTTCGATTCCCTCCACCCGCTCCAGTCAGCATCAACGACTTGCACCGTTGTGCAGGAAATGAGGCTCGAACCGCTGTCGTGTTCCTCGGCGACTTCCAACGAATGCCCAAACCGTCCGTTAATACGCCTCGGCGTTGCCGCAGCCGCCTCACCCTTTACGATCGAGATTCCAAGGCGATCTTCCGGCGCTTTATTAGGTATGCCAAATACACTCCGGCAATGACATCGTAAGTCCCGCAGAACCCAGGCCAATACGCCGGAACGCC
>DATEKZ010000355.1:0-2348 GCA_035277185.1 Verrucomicrobiia bacterium | reverse complement strand
TGACCGATTATCTCGATATCGACGGGAATCTGCTGATCACGAACGACCCTTACCTCGGCGCGACGGCGGAAGGAGGAGTCGTCTCGTTCTCCAAAGCGTCGGAGAAAATGGGGTTGTGCGTGTCGAAGCGGATCCATCGACCGTTAGTCCGCGCTCTCTAAATCCGGGTTGCGGCGTCGCCACGCTGTGATTTTCTTTCCCAAACTCCGCTGGACCTGGCGGGATCATTTGGGTTCTGCCTTTTCGCGTGTTTGGCGGGCAGAATCCGGCTCGTACCACTCGCCGCGGAGCCAGTCGGTGATGAGGTCGATGGCGTGGTCGTCGAGCACTTTGTCGGCGCCAAAGGCGGGCATGCGGTCGTTGCGCTTGCCGAAGAACCGTTCGTGGGCCGGGTTGGCGATGAACTCAACGAGCCAGTCCCGCGAGCCGTAACCGGTGAGGTCGGGCGCCGTCGGATCGTCGTCGTGCTCGCGGAACTTGTGGCATTCAGTGCAGCGCATGGTTTCGTTGGCGATCAGGGTTTTGCCTTCGGCGATGACCGCGGCGTCGCGCTGATCGGCGTCGCGCTGGGACTTGAGGTTCGCTTCCGCGGACAGCGCCGCGATGACTTTGCGGAGCTGCTCCTGTTGTTCGGCGGAAAAACCGGCGACATCCTTTTTCACGAAGCGGGCCATTTTGCCGTCCTTGAATTTTGTTCCGCCGAAGTAATGCGCGGCATCGATGCGGTTCGGATCGAGCAAGCCCGCGAGCCAATTGCGGCCGGCAAACCCCTTCAAGTCGGAAGCGGATGGCGCGTCGGAAGGAATTTTACCGACGCCGTCGTGGCCGTCGTAGCGATGGCAACCGGCGCAATTTTTGGCGAAGAGCTTGGGTCCCTGGGTGAGCGGGTCGTTGCGCAGGAGGGTGACGGCGCCTTCGCGCGGGATGCCGACGGGGGACTGTGCGAGCACTTTGACGCGGGAGGCCTCGCGTTCCGCTTCCTGTACGGCAGCCAGGAATCCGGGGTCGCGTTTGTCCTGGGTCATGGCGAGGTAGGTGAGCAGGACGACACCGCCCAGGAGCGAGAAGGAGAGGCCGACGTTAAACCGGTGGCCGAGGCGCCAGTGGCCGATGATCGGCATGAGAAAGATGATCGTCATGATGAAGCCGGGGATGACGATGGCGGCCCAGATCTCCGGGTTGCCCGGCAGCCAGCCAAAAAACGTCTCCTGGTACTTGAGGAATTCGAACAGGAACAGGAAGTACCACTCGGGCCGTGCGGCGGAGTAGGTTTCGGACGGATCGGCCGGCGCACCAAGTTCGGCGCCGAGGTCAGCGCCGGTGCCGAACAGCCATGGCCGCAGCACAAGAAACAAAACCGCAGCCAGCACCGCGAGGCAGGCGACGCCGTCTTTGAGGACCTGGTCGGGCCAGAAACATTCGTCCGGTTTGCGTTTGGGATCCTTGGCGGTGATGCCGTGGCGGCGGAAGAGGAAGATGTGCCAGACCAGGAGGAGCACCACGCAGGCGGGCAACACACCGGCGTGGAGCGCAAAAAAGCGGGTGAGGGTGTGATGCCCGTAATCGGGTCCGCCGATGACGAGTTTTTGGAGCGCCGGACCGACCAGTGGCACTATGCCCATGATGTTGGTGGCGACTTTGGTCGCCCAATAACCTTTCTGGTCCCACGGCAGCAGGTAGCCGGTCAGCGAGAGACCCAGGACTAGGAGAAGCAGACCCAGACCAAACCAGAAGTTTATTTCGCGCGGGGCGCGGTAGGCGCCGTCGACGACGACCTGCATGAGGTGCAGCACGAGCAACACGTTCATCACCGACGCCGTGAAGTGATGGATGCCGCGAAGCAGCCAGCCGCCGGTCATTTCGTGCTGGATGTAATAGACGCTCTCCCACGCCGTCTGCGAACTGGGACTGTAGGCCATCCACAAAAACAGGCCGGTGAGGAACTGGACGGTGAGACAGAAGACAAGCGTGCTGCCCCAGACATAACGCCACCGCGCGCCGCCCGGAATATTTTCGTAAAGCGAATAGCGGATGATGCGGCGGTAGCCTGTGCGACGATCCAGCCAGTCGAGGAGCCGCTTGTTCATCAGACGGGAATTCGTTGCTTCACGCCGGCGCGGAAGTTTCGGAATTTCACCCAGATTTCGGTGTCATTGCGGATCTCCGCTTCGAGTTCGTCCAATCCACGCGGGCTCGGGCTTTTTGCGTCGGCAATCCGGCCATCCACACCGAAGGTGCTGTTGTGACAGGGACAGAAATAACCTTTTCGCGCGGCGACGTAATCGACGAAACACCCGGCGTGCGGGCAGATGACGTTGAACGCCTGCACCTGCTTGCCGCCCGTGCGG
>DATEKZ010000354.1:0-7021 GCA_035277185.1 Verrucomicrobiia bacterium | reverse complement strand
CGGGAGAAAACGAGTCGATTTCCGGTGCCGGGCCCGTGACCACAAAGGCGTCTGTGGTTGTCGCGCTGCCAGCCGGCGTCACGACGGTGACCGGGCCGTTCGTCGCCCCGAACGGCACCCGCGCGCGAATCTGTGTCGCCGCCGTGATCGAAAATGTCGAGGTCCGGTTGTTGCTGAAAAGCACCTGTGTCGCGTTTGTGAAATTAAAGCCGCGGATCGTGACGAAGATATTCGTGGCGCTGCGCGGGGGATCGACCTCCGTGATGCGCGGGGCAACGACGAAACTGGCGCTGCTTTCTCCAAAGACGGACTGAGAGACGGACACGCGGATTTTGCCCGTGGTCGCGTCCGGTGGCACCGTTGTCACGATGCGGTTCGCCGCCGTCACGACGAAATCCGCCACGGTGGCGTCGAATTCGACTTTCGTCGCCGAGGTGAAATCCGCCCCGCTAATCACCACCTGCGTCCCGGGTTTGCCAAGAGCGGGAGAGAAACTGCTGACGGACGGCGCGGCAAGGCTCGTTGCCGCCATCACGCCGAAGGTCAGGACCCCAATGCCAATCCGGACGAGTCTGATATTTTTCACACGTATTGCTTTCCGCTCCAGGGGATCCCATTGCTCCCGGGCAGTCTCCTCATTACGAGTCCGGTCACGAAACCAAAAAAACCGGCAAAAGTCAAATGGCGGAGGATCAGCGAGGGTTGGAACGCCGGGACAACTTCATTCGCTGACCTCGCCGAACGGCCAACGCCTGGCGCGCCATGACCAGACGAGGAAGAAGATGATGCCCAGCAACAGCATGCTGATGCCGTAAAGAATCGTCCGCGGACCCGCGGTCGAGAACAGAAAAATCCAACCGGCCAGAGCGACCATCGCCGGCAAGGGATAGAACCAGATGCGAAACGGCCGCTTCATTTCCGGCGCCGAGCGCCGCAACAGCAGCACCGCACCGATCTGTCCGATGAACTGCACCAGAATCCGCGTCGTCAACAGGGCATCGATCACCGTCATCAGCGGCAGGAAACTGCAAACAATTGACAACAGGCCGATCACGACCAGCGAGACGTGCGGAAAATTCTTCCGCGGGTGCAACCGGGCAAACGGCCTGAAAAAGTAACCGTCCCGTGCGGCGGCAAACGGGATGCGCGAATAGCCCAGCAACAGCGCAAATACCGAGCCGAACGCCGTCCAGAGAATCATGAGCGTAAAGACCGACGCCACCCCCTTCCCGTAGATTCTCTCCATCATCCAGGACACCACCGGCGCGGGCGGATCGCTCGCCGGCACAAACTCGCGCCAGGGCACGATGCCGATGATCGCAAAGTTGATCCCGACATAGATGAGTGCCACTGCGACGAGGCTGGTGATGATTGAACGCGGGATGACTTTGCCGGGATCCCTGACTTCGTCGCCGATGTAGCAGATGTCGTAATAACCAAGATAGTCGTAAACGCCTACCCGCGCCGCTGCGCCGAGGCCGAAGAGAAATCCGATCGAGAAATTAAAGGCCCCCGGGGGAAAATCGAACGCAATCGCGGGATCGAAATTGACCGCGCCGGTCACGATCACGACGCCGACCGTCAGCAAGGTTCCGATCCACAGACTGACCGTGATTTTGCCGATCGACGTGATCTGCCGGTAAAGCATCAGGATGCACAACAATCCGATGGCGACGATGACCAACGCGCCCTGAAACGAAAACCCCTGGCCGGACGCCACGTCGCGAACGAGGTAGTTGAAGTACTGCTTGAACCCGATGTAGCCTGAGGCGATTTCCAGCGGGCCGCTCAGGATGAATTGCCAGATGAACAGAAACGCCATGAGCCGCCCCCATGTCTGCCGGCCAAAACCGTCGCGGAGGTAAACGTACGAGCCGCCCGAACCGGGCATCGCCGCGCCCAGTTCGCTCCAGATCAGGCCGTCCGCCAAAGTGATCACCAGGGCGACGGCCCAGCCCAGCATGGCCTGTGGTCCATGCAGCGCGGACATGAGCGCCGGGATGGTGATGAACGGCCCGATGCCGATCATGTTGGACATGTTCAACGCCGTGGATTGCAACAATCCAAAGCGCCGTTGGAGATGGGGATGGTCGTCTGAACCCGGTGTGGGAGCGCCGTTCATGCCAGATGGCCCTCCGCTTATCGGCTTTTCGTGGCGAAGGCAAACTTATTGATGGGAACAGCAGCTACGCGACCTTCAATTCAGACGCCGCCCGGGTGAGCGGAGGTCCATACGGCAGATCCTCCGGCACCTCGGCGAATTCGCGGATGGCGCTCCAAAGCGGCGTGAAATCCTTGTTCACGTCGCCGGAAAGACAATCCGTCACCAGCCCGGCCGTGTCGGGATACTTGTCGGTCAAGGTGCGAAAGCTGAAGTTCGGATTGTAAAACGCATAGACGAGCTTGCGCATGTTCTCGACACCTTCACGAACGGTCCGGGCGTAACCGGCAAAACGCTCCGGCGAAAAGTCGCGCGTCACGAGCGCCTCGTGAATCACGTCCGCGGCGAGGCAACCGCTCTTCAACGCGAGCATCACCCCGCTGCTGAAAACCGGATCGAGAAACGCGAAGGCGTCGCCCACGAGCAACAGGCCTTCGCACCCGCAGTGCCGCGAATGGAACGAGTACTCGCTTGTGATGAAATAGGATCCGACCTGTTGGCCGCTGGCGAGGTGGCCCTTGATCCAGAGATTCTGCTCGATCTCCCGTTTGAAGATCTTCTCCGGGTCCTTGACTCCCTCCCGCGAGAGATACTTGCCCTCGGCCACGACGCCGACGCTGACCATGTCGTTGTGCTGAGGGATATACCAGAACCACCCCTTCTCCGGCACAAACGCCACCGTGGTCGCGCCCTCGTCGATTCCGTCGTCGCGTTTGGCGCCTTTGTAGTAGGTCCAGACGGCGACCTTGTTGAGGAACGGGTCTTTCATGCGCCAGTTGTTGCGCACGGCCGTGAATGATTCCCTGCCGGTGCAATCGAGTGTGATCGGCGCGCGATATTCGGTGACCCCGCCGTCCTTCGCCTGCGCCCGAACGCCGACGACGCGGTCGCCTTCCTTGATCAATTCCTTTACGACGGTTTCTTCCTTTACCGTCGCGCCTTTTTCGCGGGCGTTGTCGAGCAGCATCTGGTCGAACTCCGAGCGCAACACCTGCCACGTCTGGGCAATGGTGTCGCGGTCATAACGGTTGAAGAAGTAAAACGGTTGCGACGCCTTGCCATTTGGCGAGACGAACTGGACGCTGTATTTCTTCACGAAAGCGGACTGGCGCATCTTGCCGATCAACCCAAGCCGTTCGAGTGGCTGATAGGTGAACGGCAGAAGCGATTCGCCGATATGGTAGCGCGGAAATTTTTCGCGCTCCAGCAACAGGACGCGGTGTCCGTATTGGGAGAGCATGGCTGTTGCGGACGCGCCTGCAGGGCCGCCGCCGATCACGAGGGCGTCATAAGGCTCAGGTTCATTCATACGTGTACGTATTGTATGCCGGTGGCGCACAAAGGCAACCCCTCTTTCAATGTTGTGGCGCGGGGGGCAGGATTTCCACAATCTCGGCCAGGGGTCGATCCTGCGAATCAAACAGCGTGTTGCGCCGGCCATAAAGCACGTGCGCACCCGTCAGTTGCAAGGCTTCGTTAATGACCTTGTCCGACGCCACCCGCAGAAACGCCTTCGGACGGCTGCTGTGCTTGATGCCGCATTCGTTCAGGATGTGTCCCAGCGGGCGGCGTTCGTCGAGAATCTGCTTCCTCGTTTCGTCGGAAAACAGCTCCAGATCGATCTTGATCGCCCCGAACTCAACCGGCTGATCGTTATTATCCAACAACAAAACCACTTCGCGAAAGTATTCGCCTCCCTTTTGCCGCCGGCCGAACACGCGCAGGTGAATGTCCTGGGCATAGAATTTCTCAAGCGTCGGCGTCATGTCGTCATTGTGGACGAGCAACTGTTTGTACGGCTGCGGCACAGCCTCACCGTCCACCTGTTCCAACGGCGGCAAGGTCAGTCCCAACTGCGCGTAGAACTCGTCCAGCGGATGGGCGAGCAGGCGCGCCATCTCACCCGGACTTCGACCGGCAGGGGGGACAGAGGTTTCCATGTTATCGTTCGGTTCAGACGTAACGCGCGGTCCGATGCTGCGGCAGGAAGAACTCATGCAAAAGTCGATCCACTTGCAGCAGCCCGTCGCGGTTCAGCAACACAAGATCCCCTTCGACGGTCAGGAATCCCCAGTCCTTCAGACGCTGCAGCGGCTCGGCAAAGCGCCTCTCCGGATCGACGCCGAACTTATCGCGGAAATAGGACAGACTCAGGTGACCCAGTTTGAGCTGCAGAATGAACTCGCGGATGAACCGTTCGTCGGCCGTAGGCGTGAGTGCGCGATAAATGGGCAACTCGCCGGCGTTCACGCGGGCCACATACGGCTCGAAGTCGGCGTGGTTCTGATAATGCACGCCCCCGATGTGCCCGAAGCTGGCCACGCCGGCCGACAGCAAATCCGCGCCGGCCCAGAGTTTGTCGCGATAGACAAACTTCGTTTCCCCTTTCTTCTTCACCGCGGTGTAGGCGCTGGCCACGGCGTAACCCGCTTTCTCCAACTCGGCGAACGCGTAGTGGACCCAGGCGCGCTTCGTGTCCCAATCGGCAACCGGCGCCACCAGTTTCCCTTCGGCCTTCATCCGCTGGTAAATCGTCGTGTTGTAGGGAATCTCCATCTCGTAGATGGTGATGCTGTCGGGCGCCAGTTCGATGGTTTTGCGGACGCATTCCTTCCAGTTTGCCTCCGTCTCCTCCACCATGCCGGCGATAAGATCGATGTTGACCTGCGGAAAACCGATCTCGCGCGCGTACGCGTAAGCGCGGGCGATCTCCTTGCTATGATGCGCGCGGCCGTTGATTTCCAGAATGTGATCGTCAAAATTCTCCACCCCGAGGCTCAGGCGCGTGACGCCCAGCTCGCGAATCGCCTTCAATTTGTGATCGGTGAGTGTTCCCGGCTCGCACTCGAACGTGACTTCCTCCGCCTCATCCCAGGGCAGCATGGACTTCATGCCGTTGGTCAGATGTTTGAGTTGATCGACGGAGAGATACGACGGCGTGCCGCCGCCGAAATAGATGAAGTTCGGCTTGCGCCCGCCGACGAACGGCTTGTCCGCGTAGATCGCCAACTCCTTCAACACGGCGTCAATGTAACTCTTGATCGCCGCCGAATCCTTGTCCGTATAGACCTTGAAGTAGCAGAAGTGGCAGCGTTTCCGGCAGAACGGGATGTGGACGTAGATGCCCAAGGGGTTCGTGATGCGTGATGCGTGATGCGTGATCGGAGGCCGGTTGATCGCGGCGATCACTTCGGGCACGAACTCCGGTTTCCAGAACGAGAACGGCGGATAGTTCGAGACAAAGTAATTGCCGACCGTGGTTTGCTTTTCCAGCGGTGGGGCCTTCGCCGGGATGTCGGACGTTATTGTGCTGGTGCTCATAACGGTCGTAATCCGCAGTCCGAAGCGCTGACTTCCTGTTGATGGGTGTCCATTTGGTTGATCACCTCTTCGCCCCGAAGCAATACACACTCCCATCCTCGGACCCGACGATGATCCGGCCGTCCGTCACCGCGGGCGAACTGCCGACCGCCTGACCGATCTCGTAGGACCAAAGTTCCTTGCCGTCCTTCAGAGACACAATGTACAGGCGGCCGTCATCCGAGCCGACGACCACTTTCTCCCCGACGACCACCGGGGAACTGTCCACTTTCCCGCGTGTGTTGAAGGTCCAGATCACTTCGCCGTTGTCGCGTTTCACGCAGTGCAGCCGCTTGTCGCGTCCGCCGAACACGACGCGGTCCTTCGCGAGCGCCGGCGACGAAAAATAGGGGAACGCCCGGTCCTTGTAGGTCCAGACGCGCTTGCCCTCCGCGAGATCAACACAGAGAAATTCGTTCTCGTAATGGCCGATGTAGATGCGATTGCCGTCCACCGCGCCGGACCCGGCAATGTAAGCGCCCGCTTCGACCTCCTTCACTTTGTCGCCCTTGGCCAGCGAGAGCACGTGCAGGATGGCGTCACAACCGCCGAAGACCGTCTTGCCGTCGAACACCGCGGGCGAGCCGTTGATGTAATTGCCGGTCTCGTAAATCCAGTTCGTCTTTCCTGTCGCGGCATCGACGCAATGCAGGCGGTTGTCGTATCCGCCCACGAGAATCCAGTGCGACCTGCCATCCGGCGATTTCACCCAATTCGGGCTGCTCTTGATTTCGCCCTCGGTGCCATAGCTCCAGACCTTCTTGCCGGTGGCTGCGTCGATTGCAAACAGGTTTGTACCGGTGCCTGCCGATCCGAAATAGACTTTGCCTTCGAGCACGAGGGGCGACGACTCAATGGAGCCATCGCCGGTGAATTCCCAGAGTTTCTTCCCATCAGCGAGGTTCAGCGCGTAGAGCTTCGAGTCATCTGATCCCACGAACACGCGCCCGTCCATGATGGCGGCGGAAGACTTGACCGGCCCGCCCGTTTTGAAACTCCACAGCAACGTCGGTTTGTCCGGCAGCGCGCCGGAGGCGACGCCGGTCAGAGCGGGATTGCCTCGGAACATGGACCAGCCGACAGCGGACGGTTCGGATCCCGCTGCCGGAAGTTCGGCGCCCACGCCCAGCGACAGCAAAGCGATCGCCGCAATCGCGGGCCGGCTTTTCCGATGCATTGGTTTCATGAACGAATCACGGCCTAAACTTCCCGCCGACGCCGGTCCGGGTCTTTTCAATTGATGAGAGTATTCAGCAGGGCCGCGGCTTTGGCAAATAAATACTACCTACACGTATTATTTGCGTCTGTGGAGGCTGTCGAGCTAAGCATCCGTGGGCGAAGCGCGGGCCGCTTTGCTCAGTGACGGCACGAAGGGGTGAGAAGTCGCCGGGTCCCTGCGTCGGTCGAAGATAGGAAGGATGGCGAAATGAGCCCGCCGAAGAGAAAACGGACGAGAAGCCCGGACAGGAAAAGTTCGGTTCAAACAAAGGCGAATCGACA
>DATEKZ010000353.1:0-7394 GCA_035277185.1 Verrucomicrobiia bacterium | reverse complement strand
CGCTTTTGTTGATATTCTGGGTGGTGGGGATCTCTTTCTACTTCTTCATGCCCGTCTCTTCCTCAACCAATCCGCCGTTGAACTGGGGCTACCCGCGCACCTGGGAGGGGTTTCTCCATGCCCTCACGCGCGGACAATATGAAAAGACCAATCCCACGAGCAGCATTGGGCGATTCATCGAGCAGTTATTCATGCTCGTGACCGGGGGGGTGGACGAGTTCAACCTCATTTACCTGTTCATCGCGCTGCTGCCTTTTTTCTTTTACAAACGCATGCAGAGACGGGAGCAGGCCTGGCTTCAGGGACTGGTGGTGATGTATCTGTGCCTCGCGGTCCTGCTGATCGTGCTGTTGAATCCGTCGTCCGACCGGCAGAGCGAAAAATTGAACCGGGTCTTTTTCACGGCGTCACATTTCATGATCTCGTTGTGCATCGGTTACGGACTGGCTTTGTTCGGCGGACTCCTGGTTGTGGGATATAGTCGCTTTCGCCGGCTGGCGCTTTGGGCGGGCGCCGCGGCCACAGGAATCGCCGTCTATACAGCGTTTGTCGTTTTTTCCGGCGAAGAAAGCATTCCCCCCACTACGGGTCAAAGCTTTATGATTGAAAGGTTGCTGGATGCGCTTCTCCCAACGCCAAGTCACGATCCGCTGGTGCGCGTTACTGCCTTGTTCAGCGTCGGCCTGGCCGTCTGCGCCGTCGGCTTGTTTATTGTCGCGCGCCACCGCGCGCCGATGTTTGCCTTGCTCTGCCTCTTTGCCATCCTGCCGGTCAAATCCATCCTCTCGCACTGGGCGGATAACGAACAACGGGGCCATCTCTTCGGCTATTGGTTTGGCCATGACATGTTCACGCCGCCGTTCCCGGGGCCGGACGGCAAACTGACGTACGACCCGAAGTTGCGCGAGGAGATGATGAAGAGGCCCGAGGGCAAATTGATTTATCCGGAAATGGCGCGGAACGCTGTCCTCTTCGGCGGCACCGACCCGGGCCGGTTCGCCCCGACCTATATGATTTTTTGCGAGAGCTTCATTCCGCCGGAGAAAAAGAAAAATACCGACCCGAACTTCGACCGCCGTGACGTTTACATCATCACGCAAAACGCCCTGGCCGACGGCACCTACCTGGAGTACATCCGGGCGCACTACAACCGCAGCACGCAACACGACCCGCCGTTCTTTCAGGAGATGCTGCGGTCAAAATCGGAAGTCACGCGCGGCGTCACGAACCCCGTCGCGCGCACGGCTTACCGCTTTCTCGACGTGCCAATGACGAAGTTCGGGAAAAAGATCGAGGACCGGCGCCGGGCTGAGGGCGTTTATCCCCCAAGGGAAATCTGCACACCGACGCCCGAGGAGCATCAGAGGTGTTTCAACGACTACATGGTGGACGCGGGCCGGCGGATGCAGTTGAACCAGCTCAGGCCCGGCGAGGACGTGAGAGTCGATGAAGCGAGCGGCAGGCTCCAGGTGACCGGCCAGGTGGCGGTGATGGCGATCAACGGCTTGTTGACCAAGGTTATCTTCGACCGCAATCCGACCAACGAGTTCTATGTCGAGGAAAGTTTTCCGCTCGACTGGATGTATCCGTATCTTGAGCCGTACGGGATCATCATGAGAATCAATCGGCAGCCGTTGGCCGACCTTCCCGATGAGACGCTGCGCAAAGACCACGAGTTCTGGAGCCAGTACTCGGACCGGTTGATTGGCAACTGGATCACTTACGACACGTCGGTCAAGGAGGTCTGCGATTTCGTCGAACGGGTTTATCTGCGCAAGGATTACACGGGTTTCAAAGGCGATCCGAAGTTTGTCCGCGACGATCAGGCGCAAAAATCGTTTTCAAAGCTGCGCAGTTCGATTGGCGGGGTTTACAGTTGGCGCGTGTCCCAGGCCCGGACCCCGGCCGAGCAGCAGCGGATGTTCAAAGAGGCGGACTTCGCCCTCCGGCAGGCCTTCGCGTTTTGTCCCTACAGTCCCGAAGCGGTCTTCCGCTATACCACGTTGCTGGCCACCTTCGGGCGCCTTGATGACGCGCTGGTCATTACCGAGACTTGTCTCAAGTTCGACCGTGAGAATGCGAATATCCAAAACTGGGTGAACCAGATCAGAGATATGAAACAGCGGCAGCCGCAGATGCAAGCGGCGCAACAATCCCTCTCCCGGCTGGAGGAACAGTTCCGCACCAATCCTTCGGACGGGAAGGCCGCGTTCGACCTGGCGTCCATTTACCTTACGCGACAGCAAACCAGCGCCGCGTTGACGATTCTCGATCAGTTGGTGAACAGCCCCAATGCCGATGCCAACACCTTGCTCTCGGTCGCCCAGGCCTATGTCCAGCTTCAGCAGGGAGCGCGGCTCGAAGTGGTGCTTAAACGGTTGGTGACTGTGACTCCCGACAGTCCCGAGGCCTGGTATGACCTCGCCGCCACGCAAGCCATTCTCGGAAAGGGGGAGGAAGCGATTCAGACGCTCCGCAAGGCAATTGAGCTGAATAACAAGCGGCTTACCCGACTGCCAGGCTCCGGTGATTTGCGGAAAGCGATCGCCACGAATCAAAGCTTCCTCGCATTGCGCAATTCGCCGGAGTTTCAGAAACTTCTGGCTCCTCCATAGTTCAGTTGCCGGCTCACGGCTACGGAACAATACAGTAGGAACCACGGATGGACCCAGCGCGGCGGACCCAACCGAAAGTGATAGCCGCAAGAACGCAAAGATCGCAGCGCCGCAGGGGCCGCAACCCAAACGAATCAACCACGGATAGACACGGATAAAATTATCCGTGCTTCCTATCCGTGTTTATTCGTGTCCATCCCTGGTTGAGAACTTCTTTGCCACTGCCTGGTCGCGGCTAGGACCGTGGCGATTGCAGCTCGTAATTGATCACGGAAAGACAGTAGATCGCCGCGGTGTCGCTCCGCAGCACCAGCTCGCCCAGTGTGATCGGAAGCGCGCCGCCCTGGCGGATCCCGTTGGTTTCCGACGGCGTGAAATCGCCCTCCGGTCCCACCCAGACGCAGACGGCCGTTGGCAGTCGCCGGTGCTCCACGAAAAACGAATGGAAATGCTCGCGCGGATGGCGGGCGTCGCCTTGAAGCGAGGCGATCAGCGCCAGGTCAAATTTTTCGTTGCGCGCGAGAAAGGCTTGTGGAGTCAGCGGCGGCTCAATGAGGGGAAGCCAGGGGGAACCGCACTGTTTGATGGCTTCAACCGCGGTCGCTTCCCACTTCTCGACTTTGGCGTCGGCATCGTCCGCACTCACCCGCGCAACGGTCCGTTCGGAGAGAATCGGAACGATACGGTGCGCGCCGAGTTCCGTCGCCTTCTGGACGATCCCTTCCATGGT
Organism: Verrucomicrobiia bacterium; assembly: GCA_035277185.1. GTDB lineage: Bacteria > Verrucomicrobiota > Verrucomicrobiia > Limisphaerales > AV2 > DATEKZ01. The sequence goes on along the minus strand of DATEKZ010000353.1, from coordinate 4,049 downwards.
TTTCCCTTTGACGACGGCCTGCGCGAGGGTCACTTGACAGGGCAGGGGAGGGATGGCGTGCTTCTGGAGGACCTTGAGCGTGACCTGGCGGCGGTCCGCCTGTTGCACCTCGCACAGAATCTCATCGCCCGCGCCGTTGAGCACGACAACACGCTCGCCCTCGCGGATGCGCAGCACGGTGACCGCGTGGTGCGCTTCCGTTGCGGAAAGATTCAGCGGCTGCTTCCGGCATTCAGCCGGTGACAGGAAAAAGCGGTGCATGGAGAATCAGGTTGAAGGGGGAGTGATGGAGTCATGGAGAGCTGGAGTGGTGTCTAGATGCCCGAGCAACAATTGTCCCATTTCTCCACGACTCCATCACTCCGTTTCACCGGAAAAGGTCTTTCGCCCGTTCAAAGAAACTCTTGCTCTGCGGATTCACGTTCGAGTCGCACAGTTCGTCGAATTCCTGGAGTTTGGCTCGCTGAGCAGAGTCCAGACGGGTGGGCACCTCAACAGTGACGCGAATGTGCAGATCGCCGGCGCCGTAGCCTTGCACGTTCTTCACGCCTTTTCCTTTCAGCCTGAAAATGGCTCCGGTCTGCGTTCCTGGCGGAATTTTGATTTGTGCCTTCCCGGCCAGGGTCGGCACTTCCAGTTCGGATCCAAGAGCCGCTTGCACAAAACTGATCGGCACGTCGCAGATCAGGTCGTCGCCGTCGCGCTGGAAAATGTCGTGCGGCTTGACGTGCAGCACGACATAAAGATTTCCCGCCGGTCCGCCGCGCAGGCCGCCTTCGCCGTTACCGGCCGATCGCAGTCGTGCGCCGGCGTCCACGCCGGCCGGAATTTTGATCCGGATTTTCGTCGTTTTCTCCTGCCGGCCTCCGCCCCGGCAACTGCGGCATGGCTTTTCGATGACCCGTCCGGCGCCTTCGCAGCGGCGACAGGTCTGGGCGATGCTGAAGATGCCGCGCGAGCTGATGACCTGGCCGCGCCCGCCACAGGTGGCGCAGGTCTTCATGGCGGAACCGGCCTCCGCACCCGTGCCATGACAGGCTTCGCACGTGTCCATCTTGGTGACGGTGATCTCTTTCTCGCAACCCAGGACCGCTTCTTCGAAGGTGATCTCCATGTCATAGCGCAGGTCGGCGCCGCGTTGCGGCCCGGCCGGATCCTGCCGCTCGCCACCGAACAATTCGTCGAAAATGCTGCCCGTGCCGCCGCCAAATACTTCGCGAAAGATCTCGAAGGGATCATGGAATCCGCCGCCGCGAAAGCCGCCGGCGCGGGCGCGGGGGTCAAAAGCGGCGTGGCCGTACTGATCGTAAGCGGCGCGCCGTTGCGGATCGCTGAGGGCTTCGTAGGCCTCGCCGAGTTCCTTGAATTTTTCCTCGGCGGCTTTGTCTCCGGGATTCTTGTCGGGGTGGTACTTGACGGCCTGTTTTCGGTAGGCCTTCTTGATTTCCTCCTCGCTGCTGTTTCGGCCCACGCCGAGGACTTCGTAGTAATCGCGTTTGGCCATACAGTCAGCTCGCCGGTTTCCGGGCGACGATCACACTCGCCGGGCGCAGGAGCCGCTCGCGCAATTTGTAACCTTTTCGCAGCTGTTTGACCACATGTCCCTCGGGTACCTCCGCGGATTCCTCTTGGGAGACCGCCTCGTGCAGATTGGGGTCAAACGGCTGGTTGGCCGCGTCAATCTCCTCCAGACCGGCCTCGGCGAGAGCCGCCTTGAGCTGGTTGTGAACCAGGGCAATGCCGGTTTTCAACGAATCCACCGCCGCGTCATCGGTGCTGTCCGCCGCGGCACGGGCCATGTCGAAATGATCCAGTGTCGGGATGAGCCGGGTCAGCAAAGATTCGTTGGCGAACTTGACGGCGTCCTGTCGTTCGCGGGCGGCCCGCTTCTTGAGATTCTCAAGGTCGGCCAGCGTGCGCAACAGGCGGTCCCAATGCTCGTCCGCCTTGGCGGCCCTGGCTTTGAGTTCTTCGACTTGCACCGGAGTCAGTGACGCCTCCGACACGCCAGCCGGATGGGTTCCCGCAGTGGTCGGGGCAGCCTCCGGCGCAGGGTTGTCGGCGGGCTGCAACGGTTCCGTGGCTCGGCCATCGGCCGGCGATCCGGACTGGTTATGTTTCTTGCTCATAGAGACTGACGATCAAGGAGCCGGAAAATACACAAAGGGCGGCCCGACGGCAACTGGTTGAATAGCGTTTGGGTTGAATAGCGTTCAGCGGTGCAACGGATGTCAGCAAACCAATGAATAACGGGATGGCGTCCGCCTGGACGCGGCCGCGGACCCGCGTCCGCGGGACAGCGTGGCGTCCCTGCCATCCCAGACCGTACCACTGCCGCACAATCCAAAGTGTTGCCGCCGTCGCAAATTGGGCTTACTATTGGGAAAGTTTGCCGGGCAGGCGATGAATTTCGGTTGTTGAAACAGCGTCTGTTCCTGTTCGAAACCAAACTGCGCGTCAATTACGAGCGTCATGGATCCAAACGAGCACCAACTGTCACTGGAAGGACAGCTTCTGACGCGCCGCGATTTCCTTTGCCGCTGCGGCATGGGAATGGGCGCGCTGGGTCTCGCATCGTTCTTCGGGGGCGTTGAAACATTAACCGCCTCCGCACCGGCGGAAGGCAGTTACGTTTCGCCGCTGACGCCCAAACAGCCGCATTTTCCCGCCAAAGCCAGACGCGTCATCCATATCTTCGCCAATGGCGGACCGTCGCATGTCGATACGTTTGATCCCAAACCCTCGCTCGAAAAATACGCCGGCAAACTGTTGCCGACGGAAAACCTGAAGACCGAGCGGAAAACCGGCGCGGCGTTCCCGTCGCCCTTCAAGTTCAGGCAATACGGCCAAAGCGGCATCGAAGTCAGCGAGCTGTTCTCCCACGTGGCCGAAAGCATCGATGATATCGCCGTCATCCGGTCGATGCACGCCGACGTTCCGAACCATGAGCCTTCGCTCCTCCTCATGAACTGTGGGGAGGCGCGGCTCATCCGTCCGAGCATGGGGTCGTGGATCACCTATGGCATGGGCACGGAAAACCAGAACCTGCCCGGATTCATCGCGATGTGTCCGGGCGGCTATCCGATCCAGGAATCGCAAAACTGGCAGTCCGGCTTCCTTCCGGGCATTTTCCAGGGCACGTACATCGACACGCAGCACACGCGCATCGAAAAACTGATCGAGCACATCAAGAACAACTACACGTCGCCGGCGGACCAGAAAGAGCAACTCGACCTGTTGCAACGGCTCAACGAACGCCATCTGAAAAAGCGCCAGCAGGATGCCCAACTCGAGGCGCGCATCCAGTCGTTCGAGCTGGCGTATCGCATGCAGATCGATGCGACGGACGCCTTCGATATCAGCCGCGAACCGGAACACATTCGAAAGATGTACGGCGAAGGGACGCAGGCGCGGCAAATCCTCATTGCGCGCCGGCTGCTGGAAAAAGGCGTGCGCTTCGTCCAGGTCTGGCATGGCTCCGGGCAGCCGTGGGACAATCACGACGACATCGAGGTCAACCATCGCCGCCTGGCGAAGGAATCCGACCAGGCGATCGGCGCGCTGCTCAAGGACCTCAAACAGCGCGGCATGCTCGAGGACACGCTGGTCATCTGGGGCGGCGAATTTGGCCGCACGCCGACCGTCGAGCTGCCTACTCCCGGCTCGAACGCCGGCAAGATCAATGGCCGCGACCACAATCATTACGGGTTCACGATGTGGATGGCGGGCGGCGGCGTGCGTGGCGGCCACGTGCATGGCGCCACGGATGAATTCGGGTTCCAGGCGGTGGAAAACAAGGTTCACGTCCACGACCTGCACGCCACGATTCTGGCGCTGCTGGGTTTCGACCATGAGAAGCTCACCTTCCGCCATGCCGGCCGCGACTTCCGTCTCACGGATGTCCACGGGCATGTGGTCAGGGAGTTGATCGCCTGAGGGCGCGGACCCTCCGTTTCCCCTCAACGTTCCAACGGAGATTTGTTTTGCATGCTCGGGCGGCGGTTGCGGTATTCTGCGCGGCGTGCGGTCCATATTCTAACTCGACTTAC
>DATEKZ010000352.1:0-2025 GCA_035277185.1 Verrucomicrobiia bacterium | reverse complement strand
CACCTCCCCGGAGGAGGTCATCCGCGCAACGATTGGCGATATCGAATGACGGAGTATTTGCGGCCTGATCAAGAGATGGAGTCGTCCAACCGGAGCGTTGTTAGCAGGAAGAGATTCGATCCGCGCTGATTTTTATGTCCTACTCGATGTCCGATCTGTTGCAGTTGGTGGTTTCGGAAGGGGCGGCCGACCTGCATTTGCGCGTCGGTGTCCCGCCGGTCATCCGTCTCCACGGCGTGTTGCACCGGGTGGAAGGCCCTTCCCTGCGTCCGGAGGACACGGAAGAGCTCATGCGCAGCATTACTTCGGAGGACCACATCCAACATGTGCGCGAGCGTGGCGGGGCGGACTTCGGCTTTGCGTTCGGCGAAATGGCGCGGTTCCGCGTCAGCATTTTCAAGGAGAAAGGCAATTTCGGCGTCGTGGCGCGGCAAATCCCCAGCAAGCTGCTGACGATGGAACAGATCGGCTTGCCGCCTTCTGTCAGGGAACTGCTATACAAACCACGCGGTCTCGTGCTGGTCACCGGACCCACGGGCTCGGGCAAGACCACCACGCTGGCATCGATGATCAACATCATCAACGAAGAACGCGATGACGCTCACATCATCACCATCGAGGACCCGATCGAGTACTATCACAAGCACAAGAAGTCGGTGGTGACCCAACGGGAGGTTCATGTGGACGTGCCGAATTTCGCCGAGGCGTTGCGCCGCGCGTTGCGCCAGGATCCGGACGTGATTCTGGTCGGCGAACTGCGCGATCTGGAGACGATGGACGCGGCGATCACGGCCGCGGAAACCGGCCATTTGGTCTTCGGAACGCTGCACACGACCGGCGCGGCCAAGACAATCGACCGTATCGTCAACGCCTTTCCGACGAATCAGCAGGAGCAGATTCGCATTCAGCTTTCGACCGTATTGCAGGCGGTCATCTCGCAGTTGCTGCTCCCGCGGTGCGACAAGCCGGGGCGGGTGGCCATTTTCGAGATCATGGTCAACACGCCGTCCATCGCCGCGTTGATTCGCGACAACAAGACGTTCCGGATCAACTCGGACATTCAGACCGGAGCGAAGTACGGGATGGTGACGTTGGACAGTTTTCTGATCGACAAGTATCAGGCCGGCATGATTTCGCAGGAAGAGGTGATCACCAAGGCCCAGGATCCTTCCACGATCCTGGCGAAGCTGCAGGAGTTGCAGGCGGCGCAGGTCGCGCAGGGCGGCGAGCAGCCGGGAGGACACGCTTAAGATTGTTTTGGATTATGGCGGATATTGCATCGATTCCACTGCTGGCGCTCATTCAGGAACGCGGATTGGTCGATGATCTGCAACTGGAGGAAGTGGTTCAGGAGCACACGCGCGGCGGCAAACCGGTGATCCAGGTTTTGCAGGACTTCGGCCTGCTCGATCTGGAGACCGTCCTTCAGATCGTGGCGGACCATCTCGGGACGGAGGTGGTGGACCTGCGCAGCCAGGAGATCCCTCCAGAGGCGGTGCAGGCCGTGCCCGGCACGGCCGCCCGGATGCATCAATGCATGCCGGTGGCGTTGTACGGATCAACGGTCCGCATTGCCCTGGCGGATCCACTCAACCCCGCGGTCATCGACGAGCTGGCCTACGTCACGGGGAAGGAAGTCCAGATGGTGGTCGCCGACCCGGCTCAGATCGAGGCGGCGATCAACAAGCATTACGGCGAGGAGAGCGAAAGCGTCAGCGACATCCTGAAGGAACTGGGCGCCGACGCGGACATTGCCAAGGAAGTTGCCGAGGCCGCGGCCGGAGGCGCGGATCTGGAAGACCTGGCGAACGAGGCGCCGATTATCAAGTTCGTCAACCTGGTTCTGTTCCAGGCGGTGCAGGACCGGGCCAGCGACATTCATTTCGAACCTTTCGAAGACGAATTCAAAATCCGCTATCGCGTGGACGGCGCCTTGTACGAGATGACGCCGCCGCCGAAGCATCTGGCGTTGCCGGTCACCTCGCGCATCAAGGTCATGGCCAATCTGGACATCGCCGAGCGGAG
>DATEKZ010000351.1:0-4174 GCA_035277185.1 Verrucomicrobiia bacterium | reverse complement strand
TGAACGAGAGCGCGCTGATGGGGGTGTTGGTGGGAGTGGTCAATGCGTCGGTCAGATAGAGTCCACCCAACGGCACCGGCAGAGGGTTCGGATTGAACACCTCGAACCAGTCGTCGCCGGACGCGGGTGACGCCATCCACTCGTTGATCTTGAGATTAGTCGGCGAACCGATGGTGGCCGCCTGATTGGGCTGGCCCGGCGTGGGTGTGGACAATTGCCAACCGCCCGTGCCGTTGGCGACGCGGGCGATGGTGAGGTCGGTGACCTGGGGGCCGAACGACACGTAATCGCGCACCACGATGCCGTTGGCCGTCGGTTCGAACAGCGCGACGGTCTGGCCCTTGTTGTTCAAGCCAAAACCCGTGTGCAGACCGGGCGCGTTGGTTTCGTTGTCACACCAGAACACGAGGTACCCCTGGGCCGCGATCACGGTACCGGACGGAAACACGTATTTGCCGGGCACGAGCACGTCGTCGCTCAGGCTCATTCCGCCGAGGTCGATGGCCTGGCTGCTGTTGTTGAACAACTCGATCCAATCGGGCGCCTGGCCGGCGTTGGTGACCGAATTGCGGTTGGCAGCGGCAATCTCGTTCAGCACGAGCGTGCCGGTCACGGCCGGGATGACGGCTTCCAGCGACAGGCCGAACACGATGTCCGAGCTGTTCGTCGTGGACTGATGCACCTCCACCGCCAGCACATTGTCTCCCTGAACGAGACGGGTGGTCGAAATTCCGAACGGCCCCTCATAGATCGCCTCGGTGACGTTGCGACCGGCAAACGCGCTGTAGTTGGTGGCGCTCGACAATATCCCGGTCGAAAGCACGTTCGTGCCGTTCAGATAAACAATGCAACCGTCGTCAACGACGTGCTGGAGGCGAAGCGTCGCACCCTGGGGATTGGCGGGAAAATTGAAGCGTGTGCGGAAATAATAGGTGGTCCGACCGAGGGTCAAGGACGTCCGGATCGGCTCCGGCAACGGCGCGGTTTCCACCGCCAGCAACGCGGCGCCGGATGGCCACGCGGCGTCGTTATAGTTTGTGGCCGTCCAGTTCACGCCGGTCAGGTCGGCGGTCTGATTGTATTTCCACAGCGTCGCGCCGTCGATTGCCACAAGCGTCACCTGCGTGGGCGCGGGACCAAAAGTGAACGCCGTTTCGTCCGACGCAAGGGAAGGATGATCGTCGGCGTCAAGATAAGTGCAGCGCCAGTAATAAGTCTCCCCAAAGGTCAGTTCCTCGAACGGGATGGGGACCGAAGTCAGGTTGGTCGTGCTCGTCACTTTCCAGAGCGGCGCGAGGTAGGCGCCGGTCGCAGTGCGGATTTCCCATGTCGTTTTTGCGTGGGCCGGCGCGGGAAAGGCGCTGTGCGAATAGACGGAGGCTCGCAGCGTCATCGGCGGGAGCGCGGTGCCGTTGTGCGCGGGCGAAAGATGGACCGGTTTGTCCGGCCGTTGGAACTGTCCGAAACCGCATTGGGCTTCGACGGAGAGATAACGCTGGTCCGCGAAAGTACGGATGCTTCCAAAACCCATCGCGCTGATGTTCTCCGGGTGGAGGAACGTGTTGTTGAGCAGCCAGAGCCGTTGTTTGTACTCCTCCCGAAACGCCTTGAGAAAACTGTCCTTGAAAAAATTCGGCCCGCGGAAGTTGTTGTTCGGATCGTCCACCTCGCCGATGTAAATCGACGAATCGGGCGGCGTGTTGTCGCCGCGCCCGAACCACGCGTCGCAATCCCAGGGAAGCATGCACCACTTGCCGTTCCGGCGCTGCCAGAAGAAATGGTTTTGCGTCGTGTGATCCCACGGACAACACCAGTTCTCGACGGCGACGTGGGTGAGCATGGCATCGATGTCGAAGTAGTTGCTGAAATAGGTGCGCAGGGCGGCCACGTTCAGATTCGGGTTCGGCGCGCCGGGTGTGTCGCCGCGCGCGACCCACATGGCGTCGATGAGTTGTTTGAAATAGTACGAGCCGCGCCAGCCGTTGTTCTGGAGCGAGAAGGTCCAGTCATACATCTGGAGATCGGTCCAGTACCCTGGCTTGACGAGCTTGCGGCCATCGCCGCGCCCGTAGGGCCCCTCACCGGGCAGATCGATCGTCCCGACGCATTTGTAAATCTCACCGCTCGGCTCCAGCGGAGACCCGGGATTCAAATCCTGTTGTGCCTCGTGATGGGCATCGAGCAGGTCACCGTCGAACTCGCCCTGTTCGAGCCGTTGCATGACCCCGCCGCTGTTCAGGTAGAGGTCCACGTAACGGACGTTGGAAACCGGAAGGCCGGCGTTGATGAAGAGGTTGTGGCCGACGATAAAATCGTTGCCCTTGTCGGTCTCAAAGATGCCGGTGATTCCGTTGAACTTCTTGTAACGCGGGAACTGCCACTTGAACGAGTTGCGGGTGGCCCGCCGGTTGTAGCGGCTGCCGTGATGGCGCATCTGCATGTCGTACACGACACTCTCGTGAACCATGACAGCCGGCTGCGTGGCATTCCAGGAAACGCGCGGCGTTCCAGGCGGATCGGGTGTCGTCACGCGCTTCGGATTTTGCGAGATGTTGTTGTTCAGGATCACCAGGCTGTTCGATGAGATGAAGCAGTCGTAAATCGGCTTGGTGGACGTCCGGACCGGCGTGACGAAATAGGCGTGCCACTGAAACGGATCGTCGGCGCGCGGCGAAACCACTTCGTCGCCCGTGCCGCGGTTCGCGCGGAAGCGGTAACGGACGATGCTGCGGTCCGGCTGGCCGGGCAACGCGGCCGTGAATCGGCTGTTTTCCGGCGGGCCGTCCACGGACATCGGCGTGGTCGTACGCGGCTCGTTGGCCACGTTAATGTCGTCGATGAACCACTCGACGCTGACGCTGGACAGCGCGTCCGTGGCGGAGAAGGCGCAATCCACCCGCACGGGCTGGTTGTTTCGGATGATCGTTGCTTCATCCGAAACGTGCGCCACGTTGAAGTTGACGACCACGGGTTTGGGGATCGGCCGGTTCACCGCGTTGGTTTTTCCCGGGCTGGGATTGCCCGGCAGCGGCGAGGCGAGCCAGTTGGCCGGGTCATTGGCCGGATGGGTGAAACTGACACGCTCGAGCGAGCGGCCGCGGTATTGATATAAGATCCGGCTGATGCCGGTGAAGTCCTCGTTGGCGCCAAGGCTGTCGGCGCTGATCGCCCAGGGGAATTCAGCGGAGTAACTGACGGCATCCACGATTCCGCCCTCGGCGTCTCGCAGACGGATGGTTTCACCGGCGTTGCTGAGTTGGTTGGTGAATGGACCGAACAGACTCGCCAGACTCAACGCGTAGGCGGACACCGCGGCCAGGCGACTCGGAACCCGGGCGATGATACAGAATTCACCCGCCTGGATCACCGCGTTCGACGGGAAGGTGTAATCGATCCCACCGGTTAATTCCCACCGGGTCAAATCGATCGCCGTTGCGCCGGTGTTATGAATCTCGACGAATTCGTGGACATCCTCGTAGAGATCGACCACCGGGCTGCCGTTGGCGTTGAAAGCGGGTTCCTCGACCGGATGATACATGATCTCGCTGATGACCACCTGGGCCTGCGTTTGGAGCGTGGTGCAGAGGGCCACGAGGGCGACCCAGGGAGGAAGACGACCGGCACGGATTTTCATGCATGAATCGTGTCACCGGCTGGCGACACTCGACTTCGAAGGCAGGACTGAAACGACATGGGTAATTTGCCTGAACTGTAGCCGCAGAGGGGCCTCTCTGCAATTCTTTCGGCTCCTTTTCCTCGAGTTCTTTGCTCACCGACCTCGGCGAAACCCGGAGATGGTGAATTGGCTCCAAGCACGCCACGCCGATTACCAACGGGCAATTCCATCCGGACGGCTCCTTTCCCCTCACCCCGGCCCTCTCCCCCGGGGAGAGGGAGAAGCTCTCGAGCGCCTCGACTGACATCGCCGTCCCGTGATTCGTCCCAGCGTGGCCGAAGTGAGCTCCCTCTCCTGGGTGAGGGCGAGCCAATTCTCTAACTGCACGTTACGGCTTGGGGAGAGGGAGAATCGTTCGCCGCTTTGGTCTTGGATCGGTGCGCTCTGGACGACCGTTGCGCGGCGATGGGCAAGGGAGGCACGGATGGAGATCGTTGTATGTTCCAAAACCGATCAAGGTATTGCTCTGCGGCCTCCCGGGCCGCGCCTCTTATTTCC
>DATEKZ010000350.1:0-7490 GCA_035277185.1 Verrucomicrobiia bacterium | reverse complement strand
GTAAAGCGGCTGGTCCACTTTGCCGGGAGTGATCAGCACGACGAACGCCGGCAGATTGTCGTTGTCGCTTCCCAGACCATAGGTCAACCACGCGCCGATGCTGGGCCGCCCGGACAACTGCGATCCGGTCTGAAGGAACGTCACCGCGGGATCGTGGTTGATCGCTTCCGTGTACATCGAACGGATGATGCACAATTCGTCCACGATTTTCGCCGTGTGCGGCAACAGCTCGCTCACCCATGCGCCGCACCGGCCGTGCCGCTGGAATTTGTAAATGGAACCGGCGAGCGGAAGTTTGGCCTGGTTCCCGCTCATGCCGGTGAGACGCTGTCCCATCCTCACCGAGGCCGGCAGGTCCTCGCCGTTGCGCTCGCTCAACAACGGCTTGTAGTCGAAGGTTTCGAGCTGCGACGGGCCGCCGGCCATGAAGAGATAAATCACCCGCTTTGCCTTTGCCGGAAAATGCGGTTCGGTCAGCACGCCGCGAAGGGAGGTCGAGAGAGCCGCTTCGCCCAGGGCGCGGGCGGGGTTCAGCAGGTGCGCCAGGGCGATCCCGCCCAATCCCAGACCGAATCGGTTCAGGAATTGTCGGCGAGTCAGTCCGTCAACCGGCAGCGGTCCTGTACAGAACGGTGGGTTCATCGCTTGGTCACAAATTCGTCGAGGTTCATCAGCGCGCTCGACAGCACCGTGGTGGCGGCGACCTGTTCCAGCGGCAGGGTTTGATCGATCTCATCGTCGCCGGTCCTTAAGTAATCCTCCGCGGCGCAAGGGTCTTTGCCAAACAAAGCCAATTGCTCGGCATAGAGTCGATGGATGACGCGCCGCTCGGATTTGCCTGGCGTCCGGCCGGTCATCTTTCGGAACGCCGCAACGATCCGCGCATTGATGTCGTTGGGAGATTCCCGCACCAGGCGTTCGGCAAGAACCCGCGCTGCTTCCACAAACTGCGGGTCGTTGAGGAGCACGAGAGCTTGAAGGGGCGTTGCCGTTGTCTCGCGCTTGGCCGTGCAGACCTCGCGCGTGGTCGCGTCAAAGGTCAGCATCGTCGGGGGGGGGGCCGTCCGTCGCCAGAACGTGTAGAGGCTCCGGCGATAGAGCTTCTCTCCTTTGTCTTGCCTGTAAGTCTTCCCGGTACCGGATTCCTCCCAGAGTCCGGGAGGCTGATAGGGCTTGACGCTGGCGCCGCCCAGGCGCGGCGACAACAGGCCGCTCACGGCGAGGGCGTTGTCCCGGATCTCCTCGGCGGGCAGGCGATGCCTGGGACCGCGTGCGAGCAAGCGGTTCTCCGGATCCTTTGCGAGCAATTCGGGCGTCGCCCTGGAGGTTTGCCGGTAGGTCGCCGAGGTCACGATCAACCGGTGCAATGCCTTGAGGTCCCAGCCGTCCTCCATGAACCGCATGGCCAGCCAGTCGAGCAACTCCGGGTGTGTGGGCAACTGCCCCTGGTTTCCAAAATCCTCGGCGGTCGCCACCAGGCCCCGACCGAAATGCGTTCGCCACGTCCGATTGACGATCACCCGCGCCGTGAGGGGGTTTTGCCGATCCACCATCCAGCGCGCAAGGCCAAGGCGATCGCGCGGAAGTTGAGCCGGGAAGGGAAAGATCGCGTTGGGAGTGCCCGGCTCCACTTCCTCGCCCGGGGCATCGTAGGCGCCTCGTTTGAGGAGATAGGCAGGACGTCGCTGCGGCATTTCCTTCATGACCATGATCTCCCGCACACCGTTGACCAGATTGTTTTCCTCTTCGCGCAACTTCCGTAGTGCGGCCAGAGCTTCCCGATATCGGACGTCGATGTTCTGAACGTAATAGACAAACAGGGCATCACGGTCCGGGCTGTTAACCGTCACACCCGCAATACCCGCGACTTCAAGCGGTGTCAGGCATCGGTCGTAAACGCTGAACTCATCGATGATGCCGTTCTTGAATCCGGAGTCGCGAAAGCGCCCGGCAAGCGTGAGATGAACGCTGTCAATGTCGCCATCTCCCCATTCCCTGCGATGGAGAATGTCCTTGAAGAGATTGTCGCGGACGACTTCGACGGCCGCAGGTTCTCCGTTCAGATAAAGGCGAAGCCCGCCTGCGCGGCTCGATCCGTCGTAGGTGATCGTGACATGAGTCCATGCCTCGGCCGGTATGGACGCATTCGCGCGCACTCTGATTGCGTTACCCGGCCAGAAATGAATGAGGCCAAATGTCGGGTATCCGTTTTCCAGAACCAACTCATAACCTCGACTCCCGGAGTCAGTCCAGGCACGGGAGCGATGAAAGACCACGGCCCGGTCCTGCCTCTCCGACGGTTTCAGCCAGAGCCCGAACGTAAACGGTGTTGTGCGATTGAAAATGCCGGCGCCTTTGCAGATCACCGAGTTGTCCCCGGTGAACTGAAGCGCCTTACCGGATTTGCCTTCGACCTGAACCGGTCCGTCCACCAGCGACGCGATGAGGTTTGTGCCCACGCGGCTGAGAGTGGTGTTGGTGATGACTTCCTCGAAACTGAAGGCGGCTACCGGCTGCGGTTGCGGAATGTCTCGACTTGCCGACTTTAGCCAATTGTCGAAGCCAGATCGCGAAAGTTCCGCGAGACGTTTCAAGTCAGTCGAGTGAGCGTCATCAGCCTCCGCCTGCCCACGTGCCGTCGCGGTGGAATCAGAAGGTTTGCCCTCCCTCACCCCGACCCTCTCCCCAAGGAGAGGGAGACTAGACGGCTGGCTCCCGGAGTTTTTATCGCCGGCGATGGATTCGGCGCCGCTGGCGACTCCTTCACCCGTCCTGCGGACACCCTCTCCCCCACTGGGGGAGAGGGATGGGGTGAGGCGGATTTTCGGCCGCATTGAATCGCCCCGGTTCACGCTGTCGAGCGCCGTCTCGTACTCCTTGATCCGGTTCTTCAGACTCTTGTGGTGTGCTTCCGCACCAGCCGGATACAGCAATAGCGTCGGTGATGGCGTCGCCTGGGTGAAATGGGAGTACAGGCCGGATTCATCGATGTTGTTGAAGAAGGCAAACATCCGGTAGTAATCCTTCTGCGTGATGGGATCGTACTTGTGGTCGTGGCAGCGGGCACACTCCATCGTCAGCCCCAGGAACGCGGTGCCCATCGTGTGGATGCGATCAGCCACATATTCGGCCCGATACTCTTCTTCGATGCTCCCGCCTTCATTCGTCTGGCGATGAAGCCGGTTGAACGCCGTGGCGAGGACCTGATCGCGGGTCGGAGACGGCAACAGGTCGCCGGCCAGTTGCCAGAGAATGAACTGGTCGTATGGCAGGTTTTCGTTGAACGCACGAATCACCCAGTCGCGCCACGGTGACATGTCGCACTCAACGTCCGACTGGTAACCGTAGGTGTCCGCGTAACGCGCCAGGTCGAGCCACTCGTTCGCCCGCCGTTCCCCGTAGGCGGGCGAATTGAGCAGACGATCGACGAGCCTTTCGTAAGCGTCGGGCGAAGTATCGCGCAAGAAGGCGTCAATCGATTCCAGTGAAGGAGGTAGGCCCGTAAGGTCAAAACTCAACCGCCGAATCAGCGTTTCGCGCGGTGCTGCCGCCGAGAGAGTCAGTCCTTCGCGTTCGAGCCGTTCGAGCACGAATGCGTCGATGGGATTGCGGCCGCTCGATGCTTGTTGCGCTGTTGGCAAAGCAATCCGGCCGACTGGAATGAACGACCAGTGTGGCTGGTACTCCGCACCCTGTTCGATCCAGCGCTTGATTAATTCGATCTCTTCCGGCTTCAGGGAAAGATTCGAATCCGCCGGCGGCATCAGGTCGTCCGGATCCTTCGACGTGATCCGGCGATAAGCCTCGCTCTGTCCGGGACTGCCGGGCTTGATCACGAAGCCGCCGTCCTTCATCGCCTTGAGGGCGCCGTCCGATGTGTCGAGCCGCAGCTTCGCCTTGCGAGCCTTCTCGTCTGGTCCATGGCATCGAAAACAGCGGTCGGACAACAGCGGCCGGATATCGTGGTTGAAGTTAACCTGCCGGTCGGCGCCTTTCAAAGGAACGAGCGCAACAAAAATCAGGAACAACGCTAGCGAAACGGTGTTTTTCACCGATCTCCTATCTGCGCCAGCCAAATTGGACGGGACCCGAATCATGTGTTTCGAACGCGCCGAGTCGATCAACGGTCGGCCATAGCTGAAGCATATTCGCTCCCTGTATCGATTCAATGATTGATTCGGCAACTGCGGCGCATCTTACTCTTATTGCAGCCTACGCGTGGGTGCGTCGCGTTCCCCCTCACCCTGACCCTCTCCCCATGGGAGAGGGAACACCCGAAGCAGCGCTCGAGAACCCAACACGCTCGTCAAGCAGAAGGCCGGGCATCGTCGCTCCCTCTCCCCGAGGGAGAGGGACGGGGTGAGGGGGAAGGAAGCGGCCGAATATCCACGCAGTTACAAGACTTTCAGATGCACGGACCCACCTCGCGGCGAGAAGCGTTCTGTCCGATCAGGGACCCGGTCGATGCGATGCACCTGAAGGCCAGAAGGGGCCATGCTTCCGTGTCAGTCGTCCTCTGTCGTTTCATCCGAGTCTGTTTCAAACGTTTCCTCGGAGGTGCGAACCAACTGGGTGCCGGGAGGCATATCAAGACACGCTTCCACCTCCGGCGCAATCCGCAGAATCACCCTGCAATCATGGAGACCAAAAAACCCGCATCGAATCGATGCGGGTTTTGATTCGTTCAGCAACACCTGCTACACCACGACCGTCTTGCCGGGCACGGCGTGGTCGTACCACCCGTCGGCGCGTGGTTTGACCGGCATGTCGGCGTCCCAGGCGAGCGATTTGGGGAAGAGGTCTATCTTCGAATTCAGGGCCGCGTCCCACTCGACAATCTTGCCGCAGTAGGTCGCCATGCGACCGAGGATTGCCGTCATGGTGCTCTTGGCGCCGATTTCGCTTTCGTCAAAGGGCTTGTTGTTGCGGATCGCATCAAACAGGTCGTCGTGCTCCTGCTGATAAGGGTTCTTCGCGCCTTCCCGCCGGAACCGCCACGCATTCGCGCCGCGGATGATGTGCCCGCTGACATCGCAGGTGCCTTTGGTGCCGACGACGTGCTCGGAGACGTCGCTCCAGCAGCCGTTGATATGACGGCACTGGCTGAAACAACGCGAGCCATCGGCGTATTCGAACTCCACCGCGTGATGGTCGAAGATTTCACCGTAGTCGGGGCCCTTGCGCACTTCACAACCGCCCATGCCATGAGCGCGGACGGGATATCCCTGTTTGACCCAGTTGATCACGTCAAGGTTATGGATGTGCTGCTCGACGATGTGATCGCCGCAAATCCAGGTGAAGTAGTACCAGTTCCGCATCTGGTATTCCATCTCGGTCAGTTTGCGGCCGTATTTCTTTTCCAGTTCGGCGCGGGGCTTGATCCAGGGCGTCGTGCCGTTCCAATAACAGCGCATCGCCACCACGTCGCCGATTTCTCCGTCGTGAATGCGTTTGAGGGTCTCGAGATAACCGGCCTGATGATGACGCTGGAGGCCAACGCCGATTTTTAGATTCTTCTTCTTCGCTTCCGCCGCGGCGGCGAGCACGCGTCGAACGCCGGGGGCGTCCGTGGCCACCGGCTTTTCCATGAAGATATGCTTGCCCTGCCTGACCGCCTCTTCGAAGTGCGAGGGTCGAAAACCGGGCGGTGTGGCAAGGATCACCACGTCGGCCAGCGCGATCGCCTTCTTGTAGCCGTCGAGCCCGACGAATTTCTGGTCATCTGACACGGCCACGCGCTCGCCGTGTTTCTTCTTAAGCGTGCCGCAGCTTCCTTCCAACGGATCTGAAAAGGCGTCCGCCATGGCAACCAACTGGATCGAGCCGAGCGAATGGGTGCTCAGCGCCTGATCGGCGGCCCCGGAACCGCGTCCGCCGCAACCGATGAGCGCGATCTTCAGCAGGTCGCTGCCGGCGGCGTGTGCGCTGCGTTCTATGCTCAGGCCGCCCAGCAAAGTGCCGCCGACGACGGCTGTGGAGGTTTTCTTCAGAAAATCCCGGCGTGAGGATTGCGCCGGCGAGTCAGGGGAATTCAGTTCATTCATGGCTGTTGTTGATTAGATTTCGGGTCTCTTCGACGCCAACGGCTTCGCGGTCATTCAAGCGCGGGCCAAATTGAGACGGTCGAAGTTAGTCCTTTTCGACTCCGCTTGTCCAATACTTCTGCAGCTCTTCCGGGGGCGGAACCTTGAGCGGTCGCACGATGCGGAAACCCAGGAACTGGGCGTCCGTGTGATACCAGACGCTCTTGGGCAATTGGGGATCCTGGATTTTCCAGGATTTGTCCGACGAGCGACGGGCGGAACTGCGCAATCGTTCCGGGGGATCATCCCAGGAACCGCCGCGAACCGAGTGCGGGTACGGTTTAGTCGCCCTGACCCACGGATTGTCGGCGATTCCGTCCTTGAACCCGTCGTAATTCGGCTCGTATTGGTCGAGACACCACTCGGCCACGTTGCCGTGCATGTCGAAAAGGCCCCACGGATTTGGCTCCTTTTTGCCGATCTTTTGATATTTGAAATCACTGTTCGCCTCGAACCAGGCGTGCTCGCCCAATTTGGTCAGGTCGTCGCCAAAGTAGTAGGCGGTCGTCGTCCCGGCGCGGCAGGCGTACTCCCATTCGGCCTCGGTCGGCAGACGGTAGAAGTGCCCTGTCTTCCCGCTCAGCCATTGGCAATACTTGTTGGCCGCGTGTTGAGTCATGCTGATCGCCGGATAACCGTCGCGCCCCATGCCAAAGCTCATCTCGACGTACGGCTTGGTCGGCCGCGTCACCGCGTCGGAGATTTTATCGACGTAAGGATCGGTGGGCATCGTGTCATTAAACTTCCGTTCCTCGGTCGGAAACATGAATAGTTCAAACTCGTTCCAGGTCACCTCGAATTGTCCCATCCAGAACGGGTCTATCTTCACTTTATGGCGCGGTCCCTCGTCCGGTTTGCGGCCCGGTTCGTTGTCCGGGCTGCCCATGTTAAAATCGCCGCCGCGGATCGCGACCATGGCATAGCTTACCGGAGTTCCCGGAATCCCGTTGGTGTAGGCCTTCATATCGGCGGGTGACTTCGCATCCAGCTTTGACAGGATCAACTTGTGGATCTCCGTGACGGTTGCCAACTCATCGGCGCCAGGCGCTTCTTCGGGTTTGCGCGGCACAAGCACGAGGCCGTCCGGCCAGATCGCGCCTTGTTCGATCCAATCCTTCAACAGGTCCGTGGTCTCTTTCGGCAACGGACCGCCCTTGTTCGCGGGCGGCATCAGATTGTCGTCGTCTTTCGGCAAAGTTGTTGATGTGTAGGCGGAGCTTTTCTCGGGTGAACCGGGGATGATGCTCGGACCGTTGTCTCCGCTGCTGAACGCCTGTTCTTTCGTGTCCAGACGCAGTCCCGCCTTGGCATGACCTTCGCGATGGCAGGCAACGCAATTCAACTCGAGGAGAGGTTGAATGTCTTTGGCGAAATCGATTCGCCGGGCAGTCTTGAGCGCCACGTCAT
>DATEKZ010000349.1:0-3934 GCA_035277185.1 Verrucomicrobiia bacterium | reverse complement strand
ACATCGACGCGGTGATCGGCGAGCCATTCAACGAGGTGCACGTGCACCCGGAATCGCGGAATTGGTTTATTCACGTCGGCCGCGGCGGCACCCGATACGTGGCCGAGCTCGGTTACCACGCCAAGGCGGACGGGAAGTGGCTGACGATCGCGACCTCATCGCCGACCCTGACACCCCCCGATGCGCTGTCGCAGGACACGTCCGTTCAATTCGCGACGATCCCGGTGGACGTGCCGTTCGAGCAGTTGCTGACGCTGGTCAAAGCCGCTGTGCGCGAACATGTGCCACTCGCGGAGGCCATCCTTCAGCTCCGCGCCGCGGGTTATGAGAAATTGCCCGGCGCCGACGACCTTTCCTCGGCGCGATGGACCCGGCAGCAGGAACAAGCCCTGGCGCAACTGATTTCGATGGACCAGGTTCGCCGCGTCTGGGTGGGATCGCTGGAAATCACGGAATTGATCCGGCGCCAGCTCGCGCAGGAGATCTCGTCCGCCGCCGCGGCGCAGTTTTCGCTGCCGACGTCGCCCGGTGGCGCGGTATCGAGTGTCTCCAGCCCTTACGGCGGCGCGGAACGGAAGAAAGGATTCTGGTTCAACATCAACGCCGAGTTGATTCTCTATGGCGCCACCGAGCGGGACGCAAAAGTCACGATTGGCGGGCGCGCGATCAAGCTCCGTCCGGACGGCTCCTTCAGTTACCGGTTTGCGCTGCCCGACGGCAAATACGAACTGCCGGTGGTGGCGACGTCGGCCGAGGGAGATGATTCGCGCAGCGCCGAATTGAAATTCAACCGCCACACAAAGTATCGCGGCGACGTAGGGACTCATCCGCAGGATCCCGCGTTGAAAACACCGCGCGCCGCGCACGTGGCCTGAGCGGGCGGGCCCGGCGTTCAGAACCAGATTCCCGCGTTCCTCATGCCCGGATACCTCGCACTCATCCTCCACGCTCACCTTCCTTTCGTCCGTCATCCGGACCACGAAAAGTTCCTCGAGGAGAGCTGGCTGTTCGAGGGGATGACCGAGACTTACATTCCCCTCATCCAGATCATGGACGGCTGGATGCGCGACGGAATGGAGACGCGTCTCACGCTCACTCTCACACCGACGCTCTGTGCGATGCTGCTCGATCCTCTGCTGCAAGACCGTTACGCGGCGCATCTGAACGGGCTGATCGACGCCGCGGAGAAAGAGGTTTATCGCACACAATGGGAGCCCGCCTTTGGCTCCCTGGCGGAAATGTATCTTCGCCGCTTTATCGGCATCCGCGACACTTACGTTTCCACGGGCCGGAATCTGGTCGGCGCGTTCCGAAAGTTTCAGGACCTCGGACGACTGGAAATCATCACCTGCGCCGCCACGCACGCACTGCTGCCGCTGCTGGCGCATCACCCTCCCTCCGTCCGCGCGCAAATCCTTACCGCGCGCGATCATTACCGCAGTTGCTTTGGCCGCGACCCGCGCGGCATCTGGCTTCCGGAATGCGCCTACGCCGCCGGCGTCGAGAGCGTCCTGCAGGAAGCCAACATCCGCTGGTTCATCACCGATACCCACGGCGTGCTGCACGCCCACCCGCGTCCGCGCTACGGAGTCTTTGCCCCGATCTTTACGCCGAACGGCATCGCGGCGTTCGGCCGCGATCTCGATTCCGCCAAACAGGTATGGAGCAAACAGGAAGGTTATCCCGGCGACCCGCGTTACCGCGACTTTTACCGCGACATCGGCTTCGATCTCGATTTCGATTACGTCCGTCCTTATCTGCCGTCGCCCGAACACCGCGGCTTCACCGGCATCAAATATCACCGCATTACGGGCGGCGGCAGCGACAAGGAGGTTTACAACCGCGAGGTGGCGCTTCAAACCGCGGCGGAACACGCGGGACATTTTCTGGGCGCGCGCATGGAGCAGATCGAACGTCTCGCCGGCATCATGGACCGCCCTCCTCTCATCCTGTCCCCCTACGACGCGGAGCTGTTCGGGCATTGGTGGTATGAAGGCCTGGAGTGGCTCGACTACTTCGTCCGCAAGGCTCATTACGATCAAAGAGTGTTTACTCTGACCACACCCGAGGAGTACCTGCGCCTGAATCCCACGCAACAGGTGGCCACCCCGAGCGCGTCGAGTTGGGGCGAGGAAGGTTACTGGCGCGTATGGCTCAACGATACCAATGAATGGATCTACCCGCATCTGAACGTGGCGCAGGAACGCATGACCGGACTGGCGCGAAAATTCCCTAGGGCATCCGGCCTGACCGAACGCGCCCTCAAACAGGCCGCCCGCGAACTCCTCCTCGCGCAATCCAGCGACTGGCCGTTCATCCTCCGCACCGGCACCAGCCCCGACTACGCCCGCAAACGCGTGAAGGATCACCTGCTTCGCTTCATTGCCTTGCACGAACAACTCACCACGACCCGCGTGGACGAACAGTGGCTCAAACGCATCGAATGGCTCGACAACATCTTCCCCGACGTAAACTACCGGCACTGGGCTTAACATGAGAATCTCCAACCTCGCTTCCGTGGTCCTCTCCACTTCGGTACTGACGGCTGCCATGGCGGCAGAAAAGGACCAAGCCACCGCTCCTGGATTGTTCGAAAACCACAACGATGTCGGCAGCGTCGCCAAACCGGGCGCTGTCGAATACGACGCTGGCCGCGGGGTTTACACCGTCACGGGCGGCGGCGCGAACATGTGGTCCACCAACGACGCGTTTCATTACGTCTGGAAGCAGGTATCCGGCGATGTAGCGCTCGCGGCGGATATTCGTTTTGTCGGCGCCGGCGGCGATCCGCACCGCAAGGCGTGTCTGTTGATCCGCCAGACGCTCGATCCCGATTCCGCTTATGCGGACGCGGCCCTCCATGGAGACGGGCTGACGTCGCTTCAGTACCGCGAAGTTCAGGGCGGTCCGACGCGGGAGATTCAGGCCAACGTCTCCGGACCGGCCAGGATTCGCATTGAAAAGCGCGGCGACTACGTTGCCATGTCCATCGCTCGCGCCGCACAAGATTTGCAGCCGTCGGGCGGAACGTTTCGCATCCGGTTCCAGGAACCGTTTTACATCGGCCTGGCGGTCTGCGCGCACGATAACAACGTTCTTGAAAAGGCCACGTTCTCGAAGGCCGAGCTCTCCACCTTGCCGCCCACCAACGGACTCAAGCCAACGGTCGAAAGCACACTGGAGTTTGTCTCGATTGCGTCGAAGGATCGGCGCGCTGTGTATCACACGCGTGATCTGATTGAAGCGCCCAACTGGTCGCACGACGGGCAGTTCTTCGTCTTCAACAGCAAAGGCCGCCTCTACAAACTGCCGGTCGCCGGCGGCGAGCCGCAGCCCATCGACACCGGTTTTGCGACCCGTTGCAACAACGATCACGGCCTGTCGCCCGATGGAACGCAGCTCGTCATCAGTGATCAATCGCAGGAGCGCAAATCGCTGATCTACATTCTTCCGGCGAGCGGCGGCACGCCCCGTCGCATCACGCAAGCGGGACCGTCCTACTGGCACGGCTGGTCGCCCGACGCCAGGACGCTGGCCTATTGCGCGGAGCGAAACGGAGAGTTCGACATCTACACGATTTCGGTCGAAGGCGGCGAGGAACGACGCCTGACGACCGCCACGGGTCTGGATGACGGGCCGGATTATTCCCCGGACGGTAAATTCATTTACTTCAACTCGGAGCGAAGCGGCACCATGCAAATCTGGCGGATGCCATCGGACGGCGGTGCGCAGGAACAGGTCACTTCGGACGATTACAACAACTGGTTCCCGCATCCCTCGCCCGACGGCAAATGGATTGTGTTCCTATCGTATTCGAAGGACGTGAAGGGCCATCCCGAAAACAAGGACGTCACGCTGCGACTGATGCCATCGGGCGGCGGCGAAATCCAGGTGCTCGCGACGCTCTTCGGCGGACAAGGAACCATTAACGTCC
>DATEKZ010000348.1:0-7287 GCA_035277185.1 Verrucomicrobiia bacterium | reverse complement strand
AATCCTTGCTCGGAAAGTGCTTGTAAATGAGCGCCTCGGAAACACCCGCGGTCTCGGGTTAAGCGACCAGGCCATTGCCCGCCATTATGATCCAAAGGCTTTGGCACTTTTTTTCGGACAGAATGAACTGTAATCCTGTTTTACCGTCTAAGTGAGTGAGCGTTTACTTGAAAAACCGATGACACCGATAAATCATCGATTGCCGAAAGCGAAAAGACGGAGTTCAATCCGGACTTCACTTGTGATCCGCACGGAATCCGGCCGTGCCGACGGCACCACTTCTCTAACGGCGAAGCCAACCGCAGAACTCGAGCAACTCAAGCAACAGCTCCTGGAGCAGCAGCTTGCCTGCGTCGCGGGGGAGCCCGAGAAGCGCTGGCTGCGCCACGCAGTCGAAGAGGCAGCCTCGGTTGCCTGGTCAACGGCGTATCCCCTGCTGGTTTTTCCCGGGTTGTTGGAGGAAAAGGCTGACCAGGCGCGAGATCGGTTCAATCGCCAGTCGGAAATCACCAGACGCAATCCAAGTATGCCGGCCCAGGCGGAATGAAAACCGCCCAGGCTTATCTAAATCAATTATTTGCGGTCAACAGGGATCCAATGGAAAGGAAGATTGTATGCGCATAAGAAGGAGACCGAAACGGGGCGGCCTTAAAACGCACTGCCGGAAGCGAGCCAGACGAACAACGCGGCAAACCATCGCCGGGTCCCCCATCGTCCGGCAGCACCTGCCGGACGCCGGTGTTGTCGCGCCATCCGAACCGGCACCGGAATTTCGCGCGCCATACGACGGCGACACGGGTTTTCATCTATACCTGCGCGAAATCGGGCAGACGCCGTTGCTGACCGTTAATGAGGAGGTCCTTTTGGCGAAGCGCATCAGGAAGGGAGACCGAAAGGCGCGCGAACACATGATCAAAGCCAATCTCCGGCTTGTCGTGAAAATTGCGCGCGACTACGAGGGCTATGGCCTGCCGCTACTCGACCTCATCAACGAAGGCAACATCGGCCTGATGAAGGGCGTGGAGCGATTTGATCCCAGGAAGGGAGCCAAACTTTCAACGTACGCCGCCTGGTGGATCAAACAGTCCATCAAGCGGGCGCTGGCCAACCAGTCCAAGACGATCCGCCTGCCGGTCCACGTGGTGGACAAGCTATTCCACCTGCGACGCGCCGCGGCGAAACTCGAAGAAGTCCTCGGACGCGAGGCCACCGACGAAGAGTTGGCCGGGGAACTCGGATATCCCGTCAACCGCATCAAGCAATGGCGAAGCGCCGCCATCCGGCCGACCTCGCTCGAGGCGCCCCTGGGTGACGACGAAGACAGCCGCGTCGCTGAAGTCGTGAAGGACGAGAACGCTGATACACCGTACGAACTCCTCGAAGAGAAAGCGAATACCCACATGGTTCGCAGCATGGTCGAGACGCTGGACATTCGGGAGCGGGAAATCCTGCGGCAGCGCTTCGGTTTGGACGGCGATGACAAGAAGACGCTCGAAGAGATTGGCGAACAGTTCGGCGTCACCCGGGAGCGCATCCGCCAGATCGAGGAACTTGCGCTCCGCAAACTGCGAAAGAAGATCGAGAAGCTGGAAGCCATCAGCGTGGCGGCCTGACATCCGTTGCCCCAGGGTTCGCGCCTCCATGAATCGGCTATGAACCCTCCGGTTCCCGCCAGGCGGCGCAGGCGTTGGTGGGTTCCGGCTGTGCTGATGGTTCTGTGGGTGATCGGCGTGGCCCTGCTGTGGGGATTGGAAGTCACTTTTCGGGAACAGGCCTCGGTCGCGGTGACGTTGCTCACCCTCCTCGCGCTCGCTGTCTGGTTCGTCTTCCTCACTGGATTCCCATTTCGAATCCGGCTGGCGCTTGTCTTCGCAGGCGCGACACTCCTGGCGGGAGTTGTGTTTGGAATCAGGAACTTCACCCGCATCGAAGGGTCCATCAACGGTTCCGGCATTCCGCGTCTGGTCTGGAAATGGTCCCCGCGTCGGGACGCCGGCTTGCAGGAACTGTCTGTCGCGCCTCCCACCCCGAACGCGTTGGAGGCGTTCGTGCGGGGCACGACAAATGACTTTCCTCAATTCCTCGGCCCGAATCGTTCCGGCGTCATTACCGGTCTCAGTCTCGCGCGGGACTGGTCGTCCAACCCGCCACGGCAGGTCTGGCGACAACCCATCGGTGTGGGATGGTCTGCCTTTGCCGTGTCCGGACCGCGCGCCGTCACCCAGGAACAACGCGGCGAAAAGGAATTGATCGTCTGCTACGAGCTGTCCACCGGACGCGTCCTCTGGTCACGTACCAACCGGGTTCGTTTCAGCGAGGTCCTTGGCGGCGACGGACCGCGCGCCACACCAACGCTGGAAAAGGGACGCGTCTATGCCATCGGTGCGACGGGCATTCTTGACTGTCTCGACGAAACGACCGGCAAACTGACCTGGTCACGCGACGTGCTTCGTGAGAACGGTCTCCAGAACATCACCTGGGGCAAGAGTAGCTCGCCTTTGCTCCTCGACGAATCGGTCATCGTCACCGGCGGCGCGGAACAAACGAAATCGCTGCTCGCCTATCACAAAGACACGGGTCAACCGCTTTGGCAGTCCGGCCGTGATGAAGCCGGTTACTGTTCGCCTTCAATCGCAACCATCGCCGGCCGGCGGCAGATCCTTATCCTGAACGCGCAAAGCGTTTCCGGCCACGACCCGCGCGACGGGAAAGTGCTCTGGGATTATTCCTGGCGTGGCCACTGGCCCAAGGTCGCCCAACCGCTCGCGCTGGAAAAGGATCGCGTGTTCATCGGCGCCGGGTACGGACTCGGCTGTGTCATGCTCCAGCTCAAACTCTCGGACGCCGGCCAATGGTCGATCACTGAGCTGTGGAAGAACCGCAATCTGAAGCCCAAATTTACAAACGTCGTCCGCCGCGAAGATTGCGTTTACGGGTTGGACGACGGCACGCTGGTCTGTCTCGATCTCGGCACCGGCGAGCGCAAGTGGAAGGACGGCCGTTACGGCCACGGCCAGGTAATGCTCGTCGATGATGTCCTCCTGATTCAGGCCGAGTCCGGCGACGTCGTCCTCGTCGAAGCCAATCCGAGCGAACACCGCGAACTGGGTCGCTTTTCCGCGATCGAAGGCAAAACCTGGAACAATCCGGCGCTGGCGGGGAATTACTTGCTGGTCCGAAACGATCAGGAAGCCGCGTGCTACGAACTGCCGCTGCGAAACGGACCCGTTCCGGGCGTCGGCCGATGACGGCCGACAAAGGAATTCAATTCGCGCCTCGCGCCCTGCCGCTCGCACCCTTGACACCCCCCCCTTCACTGATAAGCTCTCCCGCTCCGCGAAACAGCGGGTTGTCCCGCGCCACGATTCGGCGCGCGAACGACGTGGTTTTGACTGCGCAACCTGGAACCGAGTCATCGCATGAAACGACAATATCAACCGTCGAAGATCCGTCGCAAACGCCAGCACGGATTCCTGAGCCGCAACTCCACGAAGAGCGGCCGGGGCATCCTCAGAAACCGCCGCCGCGTTGGCCGCAAACGGTTGACCCCCGTCTGATTTCTATGGCCGCCGAACGGCCTTCGTTGCATTTCCCGCGGACGATGCGTCTGAAGCAGAGGCGCGACTTCGCGGAAATCCGGCAGCAGGGTCAACGGCTGGTCAACGGCTGTTTGATTGCCAATTGGACACCTCTTGCACCCGACTGCCGGTCGCGCGTCGGCGTCATTACCAGTCGCAGATTGGGACCTGCGGTCGTGCGCAGTCGCGCGCGTCGCTTGTTGCGGGAGACCTTCCGGCTGCATCAACACGACCTTCGCGAACCCGTTCGCGTCGTGCTCGTCGCGCGGCCGTCAATCGTGGGAAAGGGATTGCCGGACGTGGAGCGGGATTTCCTTTCGGCCATGCGGCGGGCAAAACTACTGAAGGCATCCGAGTGAATCCCGTTCAACACATCCTCGTATTCGCGATAAGAGTGTACCGCTGTGGGCTGTCGCCGATCAAAACGGCTTTGCTTGGCGCGTCTGCCCGATGTCGTTACACGCCAAGTTGCTCGGCCTACGGTCTGGAAGCCATTCAACGCCACGGCGCCATTTCCGGCAGCTGGCTCGCCTTGAAGCGCGTTTGCCGTTGTCATCCCTGGGGGGGCTGCGGTCATGACCCGGTGCCGGAAACGAGGTTGAACGTTCCGGATTTCAAACTCCCGGTTCGGCCCGGGGATAGTACGGAGGAGCGCTTTGAGCATCCCGCCTTCGGAGCGGTCGGCCGTCGGGATCGCTAGGTTTTCCTCCAATGGATCGCAAATCAATCATCGTCCTCATTGTTTCCTTCGTCCTGCTGATGCTCTGGTATCCGCTGGTCAATCGCCTCTATCCGCCCAGGCCCCCAGGGACAAATACGGTCGTTTCTGCCACCAATCCTGTTCCGTCGTCTCCCGGCGCTTCAGCCGTGACACCGGTCCTGTCCGCTCCAGCATCGACAACTTCGCTGGTGCGGCCGGAGTCACCGGAAGAAACCGTCACGATCGAGAACGAGTACGCCCGCTATATCTTCACTTCGCACGGCGGCGGTTTGAAGCTGGTCGAACTCAAGAAGTACCCCGAATCCGTCGGATGCCGCGACCGGAAGAGGGCTTCCACAAACAATCTTGCGACTCTCAATACCCGCGCCCCGGTCCCTGCTTTCGCCCTGCTCGGTCCCGACGAATTCCAGGGCGATGGCATTTTTCAGCTCAGCAAAACCGGGAACGGCGTTCGCGCGGAAAAACTGCTTCCCGGCGGAGTCAGGCTGGTAAAGGACTTTGTCATCGCGACGAATTACCTGATGACCGTCACGCTCCGGATGGAAAACCCGACAAGCCAGCCCGTCAGTTGGCCGGCGCAAGAGCTGGTTATTGGCACGGCCACCCCCATCAGTCCGCACGATGACGCGTTGCTCATGGGATTGCAGTGGTACAACGGCTCGAAGGCGGAATGGATTTCCGATTCGTGGTTTGTCAATCGAACGCTTGGATGTTTTCCCGGGACACCCCGCCTCCAATACGTCGGCGGGAGCGGCAACGTGGTGTGGGCCGCCGTGCATAACCAGTTCTTCTCGATGGCTGTCATCGCCCCGACCAATGCGCCCGCGCCGCAGGTGCTCGCCAGAAAGATCGATCTGCCGCCGCCGACCCGCGAACAGATAGCCGCCGACCCGAAGACCGTCGCCAAACCCTTTGGATTCCAATCCGCCTATGTGTATCCACCGGTGACGCTGGCGCCCACACAGACGGTGGAACGCGTTTATGATGTCTTTGCGGGGCCGAAAGAATACCGGACCCTGGACAAACTGGCCTCCCGTTTTCGCAATGATATCGACCTGGTCATGGGCTTCGATACCGGATTCGGCGGGGCCTTTATGGGTTTCTTTGCCAAGGTGTTGCTGTTGTCGATGAATGGGCTGAACGCGCTGGGTCTGTCCTATGGACTTTGCATCGTAGCGATTACCATCATCATTAAACTGCTCTTCTGGCCGCTGACCAATGCCAGCACCAAGTCGATGAAGCGCATGGCCGCCTTGCAGCCACAGATAAAGGCCATTCAGGAGAAGTACAAAGACGACCAGAAAAAGGCCAGCCAGAAGGTGATGGAGTTCATGAGAGAGAACAGGGTCAACCCCGCGGCGGGCTGCCTGCCGATTCTGATCCAGCTCCCCATCTTCTTCGGTTTCTACACCATGTTGCGCAGTGCCATCGAGCTGCGCGGAGCGAGTTTTCTTTGGGCCTGCGATTTGTCGCAGCCGGACACCGTGTGGATCATCCCCGGTCTGAGTTTTCCGCTGAATCCCCTGCCGCTCATCATGGGCGCCACGCAGCTCTGGCAGATGCGCCTGACGCCGCCGTCGCCCGGCATGGACCCTTTGCAGCAAAAGATGATGCAATACATGCCGTTGATGTTCCTGTTCATCCTCTACAATTTCTCCTCCGGCTTGACGCTTTACTGGACCGTGCAGAATCTGCTAACCATAGCGCAGATGAAACTCACCAAAACCAGCAACGCCAAATCGGCTCCACCCACGCCTCCGGCGCCCGCAGCCAGACCGGTCGCGCCGCCGAAGAAAAAGAAGTGATCGCGGATGGACCGTTCATTCCGCGTTCCGCGTTTAGATTATGCCCGCTGAACCGAAAGCCACGCTTGAGAAACTGCTCCAGCTCCTCGGATTCGACCCCGCTATCGAGGAACACGTGATGGAAGAAGGTCTGCTGCTTGAAGTGAAAGCCGACGATGCCGGACGCCTCATTGGCCGGCAGGGCCAGACGTTGGGCGACCTCCAATACATCCTGAACCGCCTTCTCTTTCACCAGGATCACGACACGCCCAAGGTCATGGTGGACGTGGCCGGTTACCGCGCCCAGGCGCGCGACGCACTCGTCAAGAAAGCCAAAGACGCCGCCGAAAAGGTCCGCCGCTGGGGCGATATCGTGGAACTGGAACCCCTCAACGCTTTCGACCGCCGCATTATTCACAACGCCCTCAAGGACGATCCCTCGGTCGAAACCCACAGCGTCGAGGTCGAGGGCACGACCAAGAAGGCGATCCTGCTGCGGCCCAAACACTGACGCTAAAAAAGCTCCAAGCTCCAAGGTCCAAGGTCCAAATAAATCCCAACGCCAAACTTCAAGCGCCAAACTCCGGCGGCCTGCCGGGCGCGGAAAAGACCATCTACGTCTGGAGCTTGGTGCTTGGAACTTGGAGCTTCCAGTCCAGTTCTCACAAACCTTCAAGCCCCTTCAAGTACTCCAGGATCAATTCTGGCAAATCGTTGCTGTATCCGCCTTCAAGCACGCTGAAGGCCGGAATGCCAAGACCGTGAATCGACTGGCCCAGCCAGTAAAAATCCTCCGCTTCCAGAGTTTCCTGCGCGATTGGATCGCGCGCGTAGGCATCGAACCCGGCTGACACCGCCACGAGTGTCGGCTTCTGCTGTTTCAAAACGTCCAGCGCCTTCGCCAGCACCCGGCGGTATTCCTCGCGCGGCGTGCGCGGCGGGACCGGGTAATTGAAACAGTTGTCGCCCACGTTGCTCGTGCCGGTGCCCGGATAGCACGGATGCTGGTGAATCGAGTAAAAGACCGCCTGCGGCCGGTTGAGCAGGATCGCCTCGGTGCCGTTGCCGTGGTGCACGTCGAAGTCGAACACGGCAATCTTCTTCGTGCCTACACTCTTTTCCTCACGAGCGATCTGATTGACTTGGTCCACAAGTTTCACTTTGGCGACTTGACCGAGTGCGAGCAGTCCGCCGTCCTCGGTGC
>DATEKZ010000347.1:0-3713 GCA_035277185.1 Verrucomicrobiia bacterium | reverse complement strand
GCAACCCAGGACCCGGGCGATGTCTTCGTAAGAAAGCTCATTCTCCCGGCACAGAAGGATGGCGGTGCGCTGGTTTTCCGGCAGGCCGGCCACGGCTTCCTGGATTTTTCGCTCCAGCTCGCCCTGCAGCAACAGGTCGGGGGCCGAAAAACCTTTGGCGTCCTCGAACTGCCGCAACGGCTGGTCTTCCATCTCGGGATGTGCCGCGTCCAGAGACTCGGCCGGGTGCCGCGAGCGGCGGCGAATTTCGTTCAAACAGAGGTTGCGGGCGATCGTGAAAAGCCACGTGGAAAACCGGGCGGAGACTTTGTAGCGATGGGCGGATTTGAACACCTGCACGAACACGTTCTGAGCCAGGTCCTCCGCTTCCGTTGCGTCGCCCAGGGTCCGGTAGATCACGTTCGTCACCGGCTGCTTGTATTTGTTCACCAGTTCCTCGAAGGCCGCGCGGTCGCCGCGCTTCACGCGAAGCATTAACGCTGCGTCGGGGTCGAGGTTGGCGGCCATGCGCGCGCATGGTAACAAAAACCGCCTCCGTCACAAGGTTGCGGTCGGTCGGCGGCGGTGGTCTAGTTTTCAAATTACGCCCGGTCGGCGGTGGTGTCCTAGTTTGAGGAGCGCGGCATTCATGCCGCTTCAGGAACCGATACATCTCATGGCTTCAAGCGGGCTGAAGCCCGCGCTCCGGGGCAAATCAGGACACTGCCCGGTCGGCCGGGCGCTTGCGTTCGGCGTCTGTTCTTTCTAAGTTGCGCCGATGCCGACGTTGCTGGAGAAGATTGAAGCCGATGCCGCCCACCGGCTGCCCCTGCCAGCCAACCGCGCCCCGTCACAGGAACTGGCGCGCTACAAGAATTTTCTCAAGGTCGAATCGCATCGCCTCAAAATGCTCCATCGGGCCGGCACCGGCGGACGGCAAATCTGCCAGGCGCGCGCCGCCGTGATCGACGTATTGCTGCGCTACATTCTGGAGGCGGTCAAATCCGGCGCGCCTACCGAGACCAAAACCTCACCGCCAAAGTTCGCGCTGGTCGCCATCGGCGGCTACGGACGCGGTGAGCTCAATCCGCAGAGCGACATCGACATCATGTTTCTGCACAATGGCGACACGGTCTCCACCGCCCGCGGCAAGCCGCATCCCCACCTCGCGGCGCTCACGGACGGGTTGCTCTACACGCTCTGGGACATCGGACTGAAGGTGGGGCATTCGGTGCGGACGATCGACGATTGCGTGAAGGTGGCGAACGGCGACATGCAATCGAAGACCTCGCTGATCGAGGCGCGGTTCATCGCGGGCGACTCGGACCTGTTCAAGCAGACGGAATCGGTCGTTCTCGCCCGGTGCGTCCGCGGTTTCGAGGATGAATACGTTGCCGCGCGCATTGAGGACCAGGCGGCGCGGCGCGCGAAGTTTGGCGGATCGGCCACGATGCAGGAGCCCAACGTCAAGAACGGCTGCGGCGGGCTGCGCGATTATCAGAACCTGATCTGGATGGCGTTCTTTAAATACCGGACGCGGTCGCTCGCGGAGCTGCAGAAGCGCGAACTCATCGGCGAAAGCGAACGAAAACAACTCGAGGCGGCCTACGATTTTCTGCTGCGCGTCCGGACCGATCTCCACTATCACGTCAACCGTCCGGCCGACGTGCTGCCGAAAAGCCTTCAGCCCACCATCGCTTACAACCTCGGTTACACCGACCGATCACCGGTGAAGCGGCTGGAAGCCTTCATGCGGGACGTTTACACCCACGCACGGAACATTTATCTGATCACGCGCACTCTGGAGCAGCGACTCGCGCTGCTGCCGGCGCCGGATCGGCGATTCCCATCGTTCCGTGATATTCTCCGCACCGGCCGGCAGCGCGCGCGCCGACAGATGATCGACGGCTTCAAGGTGGTGGAGGGAGAGATTCACGCCGCCTCGAACCGGGTCTTTCGCGATCAGCCGCGCCGATTGATGCGAGTGTTCCTGCACGCGCAACAGCGCGGGCTGAAGTTGCATCCCGATCTGGCGCAGTTGATCCGCCACCAGCTCTCGCTGGTGGACCGCGCCTTTTTGCGCGATCGTCACGTTCACGAAACGTTTCTCGAAATCCTCGGCCAGCGCAGCAACGTCGCGCCGGCCCTGCGCGCGATGCATGAAGTGGGTCTGCTGGGGAAATTTCTGCCCGAGTTCGGCAAGCTGACCTGCCTGGTGCAGCACGAGTTCTATCACCAGTACACCGCGGACGAGCACACGCTCGTCTGCCTCGAAAAGCTGGACGCGATCTGGGAGGCCCAAAACCCGCCGCTGAGCAATTACACGGAAATCTTTCAGGCCCTCGAACGTCCGTTCGTGCTTTACCTTGCCCTGCTCCTGCATGACGCGGGCAAGGCGTTGCGGACCGGCCGGCACTCCGAAACCGGCGGGCAACTGGCGCTGGTCGTCGCCAAACGCCTCGGTCTCGACGATGCGACCGCGCAGACGCTGCGGGTGGTGATCGGAAACCATCTGACCATGGCCCAGATCTCCCAGCGCCGGGATCTCGAAGATGCGGCGGTGGTCCGCAATTTCGCCGCCCAGGTGCAATCCGCCGAAAATCTCAGACTCCTGACCTTGCACACCATTGCGGACTCACTCGGCACCAGCGACCAGCTCTGGAACGGGTTCAAAGATTCGCTTCTGCGGTTGCTCTATCACAAAGCCATGGAGCAGATCACCGGCGGGACGTCGTTCATCCGCGCCGAGGAACGGCAGCGCGAACTGCTGGCCGAAGAGGTCCGCAAGCTGAAACCAAACACCACCAGCGAAGAGGAACTGCAGGCGCATTTCGCCAATCTTCCGGCGCGCTATTTTCAGATCCACGCCGCCCGGGAGATCGCGTCCGACCTGATGCTGGCGCATCTGTTCATGCACCACCAGGTGGCGGAGGAGGACATCGCGCTCGAACCGGTCGTCCACTGGCACAACGAGCCGGACCGGGGCTATACCGCCGTGAAAATCTGCACCTGGGACCGACACGGCCTGTTCAGCAAAATCGCCGGCTCGTTGACCGCCGCCGGCCTGAACATCCTGAGCGCGCAGATCTTCACGCGCAACGACGGCATTATTCTCGACACGTTTTATGTGACGGACGCCAGAACAGGCTCGCTGGCGAACAAGGAAGAGCGGGAAAAATTTGAAAAGCTGCTGACCCGGACGGTGACGGACGAGCTGGACCTGGGTCCATTGATCGCGCGGCAGCGCGCCCCCAAGCCCCTCTACCAGTCCCTCGAAGGCGAACGCATTCCGACGGTGATCGCGTTTGAGAATCAAACGTCGGACACCCGCACGGTGATTGATGTGGAGGCCGAGGACCACATCGGTCTCCTCTACGCGATTTCACAGGCGTTGTCCGATCTGGGCCTGGATGTTTTCGTTGCCAAGGTCACGACCGAGAAAGGCGCGGCCGTGGACAGTTTCTATGTGAACGAGCCGGACGGAAGCAAGATTCTCGACGCGGAACGGCAACTCCAGATCAAGCGACAGCTTCAGGGCGCCATCACCGGACTGGAGGCGGGCTGAGCACGGTTTCGGCACTCTTCAACTCCTTTCAAGAATCGCCACGGCGGCGGCATAATGCTCGGTGTGACTGAGGCTCAGATGGACTCTGGAGCCGCCGCGCTCTTCCAACAGCCTCGCGCCCTTGTCGTGGAGGATGACATAAGGTTCGCCGGACTCCTTTCGTCCCACC
>DATEKZ010000346.1:0-4903 GCA_035277185.1 Verrucomicrobiia bacterium | reverse complement strand
TCCGCGCATGGTCGTCACGCTCCCGAAGGTGGTCTATCCGAAGCCCAACGTCCACGCAGCCCTCAAACTCAATTCAAAAGGAGAAGAGGACAAGATCGCGCAAGGCCTCGCCGCGCTTCACGAGGAAGATCCGACCTTCCTCCACCACGTCGATCCGGAACTGCACCAGACCGTGATCTCGGCCCAGGGGGAGCTCCATCTGGAAGTCGTCACCGACCGCCTGCGACGCCGCTACAAAGTCGATATCGAACTGGTGCCTCCCCGCATTCCTTTCCGGGAGACCATCAAGGGCCGGGCGGAATCAAAATACCGGCACAAGAAACAGACCGGCGGCGCCGGACAGTTCGCCGAAGTCTGGATGCGCATCGAACCCAGGCCGCGCAATACGGGAGTCGAATTCACCCAGTCGCTCTCCGGCCAGAACGTTGACAGAGTTTTTGTGCCGTCGGTGGAAAAGGGTGTCGTGTCGGCCTGCCACGACGGAATTCTGGCGGGCTACCGCGTGGTCGATGTAAAAATCGATTTCTACGACGGGAAAATGCACCCCGTCGATTCCAAGGACATTGCCTTCCAAATCGCCGGCAAGGAAGCGTTCAGGGAGGCGTTTCTGAACGCCCGGCCTTGTTTGCTTGAACCGATCCATACATTGGAAATCAAAATTCCCGAGGAATCGATGGGCAAAGTGATGGGTGATCTTTCAAGCCGGCGCGGAAAAATCCTTGGGATAGACTCGGAGGGAACCTTTCAGGTCGTCAAGGCCCAAGTACCCGCGATGGAACTGTACCACTACGGTACCACGCTCCGGTCCCTCACCGGCGGGCGCGGAATCCACACGGAAGAATTCGGCCACTACGAAGAGATGCCGCGCGACCTCGAACAAAAGGTGACCGCCGAAGGCAAGGGCCGCAAAGCGCCCGAACATTGACCGGCCGGTGGACGGGGCCGGCCCCTACCTCCGCAAGCGTTGCCACTTCACCAGTTTTCCATCGGGACCAAACGTTAACCGCAGATACACGCCTGAGGGAGATGTTCCAACGGACTGGCCCACGCCCACACTGCCGCCCCCGCTGTAAAATCCCGTTCCGACGCCGACCGAGACGCTGGAACCTCGCCTGAGGAACCATTCCGCCACCGTGGTTCCGTCGCCGAGCGGTGCTGACTTGTCCGGTGGCCCCATTTCAGCGACTGCCTGGTCGTGGGTAAAATTCCCCACGCGATTGTCCCAATTCACCTTCGGCGTCGAAGAACAAGCCGTGAACCAACAAAGCGCGAACAAACACGGCGCCAAAGATGCGAAGAGGAAACGACCGGAAAACTTTGTCATGGACGCAGGGTAAACCGCGATACGTCGAAAGCAACAATGGTGAACGGGCCGCCGCGCCATGCGTCCATCGGCGCTATTCGTTGATGCCCCATCGGGGCGGAATTGAGGGACGATGAAGCATCGTGTCCAGCAACGTCGTCACCTCGGCGGCGCGCCGGGCGATTCCGTTGGTCGAGGTATCCAGCGCGATGGTTGATGCGTCCGACACATGGGAAAGATAGTCCATTCCCGCCTGACGGGCGATCTCGCGCAAATAAACATGGATCGGCGTCAGGCCCTTGACCTCATCATCAGCCACTCCGACCAAAGCCACCAGCGCGTTCGGGTGATTCATCGTGCGATTCACCCACATATCAATCCACGCTCTGACTGATGGGGGCAGTTCCCTCGCGCTGTGCGTCGAAAAAATGACCATATCCGCTCTCACCGCGGCGGCGGCAGCCTGACTTGCAACGCGGGCGTCACGCAAATAGTCGAATCTCCACCAGGAAAAATCGACCTCGAGGTCGAGCCAGAATTTTCGAATCAACTCGTCGCAGAGGCGCAGCGCGCGGTCGCGCGTCGGCTGGTCCTCATAAACAACAACTCCGCGACAGGAGGATCCGTCCGGCGGCTCTGAGAATTCGGTGGCTGTCTCTGTAAACACGCGGCTCACGATCAGAAACCGAAACCGGCTGAGAACGGGGGGCTATCCGCTGCAACAGGTTTCCGACACCGAGTAACCTCTGCTGGCTCGCCACGAATTCAACCGAAAGTTATTCACCGCTTATTCACCTCGACTCATCCCATTGTCTTTGCCGCGGCGACACCGAATATGTTAGGCTCCGCGACCAGTTATGGCCGACATCGTCCTGACCACGCTAAACGCGAAATACATTCACGCGGCGTTCGGTTTGCGCTATCTGCTCGCCAATCTGGACGAGTTGAAGCCGCGCGCCTGCCTCGTCGAATTCGACATCAACCAACAGCCGCTTGATATCGTTGAAGTGCTCCTCGCCCGGCAACCCCGAATCGTTGGACTCGGGGTTTATATCTGGAACGTCTCCCTTACAACGGCGGTCGTGGCGGCGCTCAAACGGCTGCAGCCCGACGTGATCGTGGTCGTCGGCGGCCCCGAAGTCAGCTTTGAAGTCGAACAACAGGAGATCGTCCGCCTCGCTGACCACGTGATCACCGGCGAAGCGGACCTGAAGTTTGCCGAGGTGTGCCGCGGGTTGCTGAACGGCGCTCCGCCCCACCAGAAGGTGCTGGCCGCCGACTTACCGGACCTCAACCACCTTGTTCTACCCTATGATCTCTATACCGACGAAGATATCGCGCATCGAGTCATCTACGTTGAAGCCTCGCGCGGATGTCCGTTCACGTGCGAGTTTTGCCTGTCGTCCCTCGACATTCCGGTGCGGCAGTTTCCCTTGCCCGCCTTGTTGGACAGCCTCCAACGGCTGCTGGATCGGGGCGTGAGGCAATTCAAGTTTGTCGATCGCACTTTCAATCTGAACCTGAACATCAGCAAAGCCATTCTGGAGTTCTTCCTCGAACGCCTTCGGCACGGACTGTTCGTCCATTTTGAAATGATTCCCGACCGTCTGCCCGCCGCGCTTCAAGAGATCGTTGCGAAATTTCCTCCCGCAACCCTTCAGTTCGAGGTGGGCATTCAAACCTTCAATACGGATGTCGGCCGGCGGATCAGCCGACGGCAGGACCCTGACAGGCTGGCGGACAACTTTCGGTTTCTGCGCCGGCAGACTGGCGTCCATGTTCACGCCGACCTCATCGTGGGTCTGCCGGGCGAATCACTGGAAAGCTTTGCGGCCGGATTTGACCGTCTCATCGCGTTGAAACCGCAGGAAATCCAGGTGGGCATACTGAAGCGTTTGCGCGGCACGCCGATAGTCCGGCACGATGCCGAGTGGCAAATGGTCTATAATCCCGATCCCCCGTACGAGATCCTCCAGAACAAGCTGATCGACTTCGGCGCGATGCAGCGGATG
The DNA here is from genome assembly GCA_035277185.1 of Verrucomicrobiia bacterium. Classification (GTDB taxonomy): domain Bacteria; phylum Verrucomicrobiota; class Verrucomicrobiia; order Limisphaerales; family AV2; genus DATEKZ01. The sequence goes on along the minus strand of DATEKZ010000346.1, from coordinate 1,588 downwards.
CGCCGGTTCGCGCGGTACTGGGACCTCATCGGCAACAGCGGTAATTTCGTTGAAACCGCCCCGCTCATCTGGGGCGCCACGGATTCACCCTTCGCCGGCTTTCTGCGATGGAGCGATTGGCTCTACGCGCGGATCGGACGCCGGCACGGCATCGCGCTGCCACGTCTGGCGGAATTGCTGTTTGAATACCTCACGACAGAGGTGAAGGTGGAACCTGCGGTTGCAGCCGGGTCAATCCTGCGGGATTACCAGCGCGGCCAGCGTACTGACACACCACTGTTTTTGCGCGATCACGTGGCGGAAGCGGAAAAGCCTCCTCTTTCCCGCACGGGCGAAATGACAATGAAGCGACAGGCACGGCACTCGAATCGCCCGCCCGAACGGCGCCGTGGCACTCCGACACGCTAAACCAGGTTCAGTTGTTTGACCCAGTTGTCGGCTTCTTCCGGGGAAGCGTCGAAAGGATTGAGCAGGTTGAGAGAATTGACGCCCTCGGCGTCGATGACCTCCCAATCAACAAAGTATCGGATGTGCTGATTCTTCAGCAGCTTCATAATGTGCGAACGCGCCTGAGCGCGCGTGTTGTGCGGCGCCGCACGCATCGCGTCGGTGATGTCGGACACAGGAATGTCCCAACCGACCGGTGTCCGGGCGAGGGCCTGCCCGAGGCTGCGCGCCGGATCCGCGTGGTGAAACTCCAGGTCCTGCGCTTTCAACCAGGGATCGCTCCAGGAGATGTTCTCCCGTTCCATGAACTGCCGGAACAGCCAGCGCTTGGTGATCCAGTCCACCTTGCCGACCAGCAGCTCCGGTTGCGTCGCCAGGGCCGACAGGACTTCGTCCCAGACGCGAAGAACGATGTCCGTTTCTGTGTCGCGTCCGCCGAACTCCTTTCGCGCCGCCTCCTGATACAGGAAGAGCAATTCGACCGCGTTGGCGCATCGGCCATCGGACAACGGCGCCAGCCAGGGTCCATCCGGCTGGTGTGACAGGTTCCGAAAGGTCATGACGGCATCGGACAAAACGACGCGCGGAAGTTGATCCAGTTCGAGCAGGTCCAGCACCAGCGCCGTCGTCCCCGCCTTGAGCAACAGGGTTGTGGGCAGGACGTTGGTGTCGCCATGCAGCAAGTGGAGGCGGCGATACTTTCGCGCGTCGGCCAGGGGTTCATCGCGCGTGTTGATGATCGCGCGATTGAACTGCACCCATTCAAAAAGGTCGTTATTGATGTAGTCCGCCCGCTGGCTGATTTGAAAATGGCTGTCCGCGCCGTGACGCAGCAGATCGCCCCGGAGTTCGGCGCCGGGCGTGGATCCGACCCGGCCTGATCCAGCGTAGAGCAACCGGAGCGTCAGGAACGAGAGCAGGGCGAGCACGTTTGACTCGGTCAAGGGCGCCGAGCGGCGCACGAGGTAGTTCTCGTGGCAGCCAAAAGTGGCGCCGGAGTAGTGATCCACGTTGTTACGAATAAAGCTGACCTGTTCAGTCAGGTGCATTTCCTTCAATGCCTGCAGGAGAATCGCGTCCCCCGCCCGGTCGTAACGAAGCAGGTCAATCAGCGAGAGGCACTCCGGCGTGCAGTACTCCA
>DATEKZ010000345.1:0-2569 GCA_035277185.1 Verrucomicrobiia bacterium | reverse complement strand
CACGACGGTACGCAGCCGCCGACGTATCCAAATCCGCTGCCGCGCGCCGTGACGGGAATGCGGTGCTGCTGCGCAAAGCGGAGCAGGGTGACGACGGATTGCGTGCTGCGAGGCAAAGCCACCGCATCGGGCAGACGCCTGGCGAACCATTTGTCGCCCGAATGATCTTTCCGCGTTGGCTCGTCCAGTCGCAATTCGCCCGCGGGCAACTGCCGCTGAAGACGGGAGATGGTTTTGTGCGACCGAACACTCATACCGGAGCATCACCGGCCGATGCGATCAACGCCTTCGCATCCTCCGCCACGTCATCGGGCACCTGGACAAGAATCCCGCCGGCGGCCATCGAGTAACCGTCGATACTCAGCGCCGACAATCCGTGCATGACCTGGGCCAGGAAGCCGGCGGCATCCAATCGCGACCGGATCAGTTCGGCCTCGGCGGGATTGAAGGTTTGAAAGACCGTTACCAGTTGCATGTCGCACATTGCTTCCGGCGACGCGGCATATCAAGGGGCCGCCGCAGTTTTGACATCGGCGAAAATGATGACACCGGCGCCGGTCCGAACGAGGCTTTGCACCTGTACCTCGACCTGTTGTCCGATCAGCGTCTGCGCCTGGTTGACGACGACCATGGTGCCATCGTTGAGGTAACCGACTCCCTGCCCTTTGTCTTTGCCTTCACGCACAATCTTGAGGTTGAAGCTGTCGCCCGGAAGGGTCGTTGGCCGCATCGATTTGGCGAGCTCGTTGATGTTCATGTATCGGACAGACTGCAGCTCGGCGACTTTGCCGAGGTTATAGTCGTTGGTGAACAGTTTGGCATCGAGCGCGCGCGTCAACCGGACGAGTTTGGCGTCCACCTCGGTTTCTTCGGGGATGTCCGCTTCATGAACTTTGACTTCGTTGAGGTTATTGCGCTGGATGCGGCTGAGGGTTTCCAGGCCGCGGCGGCCGCGGGCGCGGCGGATCGGGTCGTTGGAATCCGCAATGACGTGCAGCTCCTTCAGGACAAAGCGCGGAATCACGATCACGCCCTCGACAAAACGGCCTTCGATCAGGTCGGCAATCCGCCCATCGATGATGACGCTGGTGTCGAGCACCAGCAGGTTCTCCGGCTTGCTGTGGGAAGAGAAACGGACAAAGGGAATGATCAGGTAGAAATCCTCCTTGTTGCTGCGCATGGCGAGGACCATTCCGATGTAACCAAAGCCAAGGAACAGGCAGAGGCGGATGAGCCAGCGGACCGGCTTGTCGTCCGCATAAATGAAGAGTCCGGACTTGTCGATCAGCAGGGCGATGAGCGAACCGAGCATCAGCCCGAAAGTGGCGGCGGAAAAGGCGCGCAGCGAGAAGCCCTTGACCATTTCATCCACGGCGATCAGGAGGCCCCCGAAGCCGAACCCGATCAGCACCCCGCGAAACCAGCCGTCGATGAGATCGGGCCGCACCTGGCTGACCGCATAACCGGCGAGCGTGCAGAGAGACAGGAAAAGGATGCGGAGCGCCCAGAGGAACATATTCAGCGGCGCGGGTCGCGGCCAGGATAGAGCTTTGACGGCGGTTTCACTTCAGTTTTTCTGGGCTTCCACAACAGACCGTGCCGATTGAGATTGCTGCTCAACACCGTGAGGTTGCTGACCAGTTGGGAAAAGCCCGCTTCGAGATGCTCGTCTTTCAACAAGCTTCCGGCCAACCCTTCTCCCGCCTGCAAATCGACCAGCAATCCTTTCATGAGTTCACCCGCCGATTCAATGCTTTTTACCGCCGCCGTCACCTGCGTCCGGTTGGTGCTCAACAACTGCTGAAAGCCATCGCCCAACTCATTCAGTTGCCGTGAAAACATCGCCAGGTTGCTGACCGAAATGCTCACCGGCTGCGAATTCGATTTCACCAGCCGGTCGATGTTGTCCGCCGCCACCAGCGCTCGCTCCGAGACCTGACGAAAATTGGTGATCGTGGCGGAAAGGTTCGTCAGCGTCTCTTCGTTGAACACCTGCCGGTCCACCCGGATGAGAACCTCATTCAATTTCTGCGCGGCTTCGTCGATGCGCTGGATAACTCCCGTGGCGGAACGCGCCACTTCCTGGAGGTTGAACGGCTCGCGGCTGGTCACTTCGTCGCCATCCTGCAGGACGGGCGCTTCGTTTTTCGTGGGGATGATCATGACGTACTGGTCCCCGAGGAAACCCATCGAATCGATCGTAAACATGGCGTCGCCATGAATCTGATAGCGGGACAGGATCCTGAGGAACACGGTGACGGAACGCCCGTCGGGGGAGAGTTCCGCGCCGGTGACGCTGCCCACGGGCACGCCGGCCATCAGAACGGCCGCCTGCTCCTTGATCCCGCCCACGCTTTTTGCCTTGAGCCGCACCGTGTAGGTCGGCTTGAAAAACGTCAGCCCCTTGCTGAAGCTCACCATCAACGCGCCCAGCAACACGAGACAGACGAAAACGAATACACCGACCTTCCATTCAAGCTTTTTCCGGTTCATATCAGAAATGGTGTTCCTTCGGGTCGGCGACGCCGTTCACAAACCGGTTCACGACAGGATCCGGGGAACGGAAAAC
>DATEKZ010000344.1:0-9381 GCA_035277185.1 Verrucomicrobiia bacterium | reverse complement strand
AAGCGGCGACCGTGGCCTTCCTGAATCTTGCCAAGGCCGACGTGCTCGCCTATGTCGCTTCGATCAACGGTTCGGTCGGCAACCCGTTTCAAACCATCAAACGCGAGGACTTCGAGGACTTCATCCGCCAGAAGATCGAGGACCGCTTTTTCGGCTCGCCCGTGGCCGCGACGATCCAGACCGCTTTCAAGCAGCGGTTTTACGACCTGGACAACGCCTCGCGCGAGGCGATTGACTCGAGTTTCCAACTGCTCAACGTTGCGATCCGGGCCGTGGTCAACGAGGGGCTCGCCGCCCTGGACAACCAGGTGAGAAAGTTGCTCGGCGCAGTGGACAAAGTGATGGGCGCCGGCCGCTTCAACGGCTACGCCCACATCAAGGGCGATTCTCTGAACCTGCTCCGCCTGGACGCCTACGCCCAGCTCAAGTTGACCAGCGAAATGGAGTTCAACGCCTTCTTCCAGATCAAGGAATTGAACTCGAAAGGCGAGGGCGGTGTTTGCCCGGGCCAGGGCTTTGACGCAACGGAGGTGACGTTTGGCGCCGACGGTTCGCTGACCAAGTGGCTCAGCTCGGACCTCACTCTCAAGGCCAACGGCAAGTTCATCTTCAGCGGCGGCACCACACCGGTCCCTCTCAATATGGGCGGCGGCATCGAACTGGATGGCGAACAGAAATTTGAGACGATGACGGTGAAATCGCTGAAGGCCTCCATGGGCTTCGGCACTCTGGAGAATTATTTCAGCGGCGCAGCAACGGTGGGGCTCGGCGGATTTGAAGGGACGGGCGGTGTGTTCTTTGGCCAGGTGTGCGATCTGGCGCCGATCAAAATGTGGGACGAGGAAGTTCCGGAAGTGCTGGGCGTTCCCAATCCGACTTTCACCGGCGCTTATTGGTATCAGGAGGCCTGGATTCCCGTTTCGGAGGTTTTGTTCGGAATTCCTGCCACCTGCTTCTTCCGTTTCGATGCCGGGACCGGCACCGGTTACTTCATGTTTGTCGAGGGGCCGACCTTCGGGGGGCGGATGCGCATGGGGGCGAGCGGCGAGGCGCTGTGTGTGTTCTCCATCAAGGGCACGATTGACCTGACCGGCGCCCCGAGTCCCAACGGCGTCAAGATGCTGGGCACTGGAAAGCTGACGGGGAAAATCGGCAAATGCCCCTTCTGCAAGAAATTCAAGAAGACCGTCAAGGTCACCTACGAAAACGGAGATTGGGATGCAAGCTGGTAAAAACAACCGGACTCCCGCGCGGGCTGCCGCCGCGATCATCGCCGCGGCCACGTTCGCCGTGGCCGGCCGCGTCACGGCGCAGGAAGGACTCGAAGATACGATCTACACGGCGGGGACCACGTTCACCCAGGCTGCTGATCGGGAGTGGGCTTATGTGATCTGGGACAACACCACGCCCGGACCTGCAGTGAACCAGCACTTCGCGGTTTACGCCAAGGCGGGCAATGCGCCGTCGCCGGGTCTTTACACCCGAAAATCGGTGCTGGGCGTGCAGACCGATCCGGCAGTCATCAAGGTGTTGCTGAATCGCGCGATGAACATCGGGGACAATCCGAACGAACTCGATCACCGTTTGCGCAATCTGTTCCAGCACCTGATGCCGCCCTCGGGGATTCCGGTCGAACAAAAGCTGGCGATCGTCATTCAGGGGTCGCTTGGCGACCCGGATAACTACGAAAGCCTGCTCCTGCTGGCGCGGCTTCATCCCGGGGTGGCGATGTGTCTCGGCACGGCCTGCGCCGAACTGATTTCAACCAACGGACCGACGACTTTCGAGATACGCCAGTTCGATCTGGCGAAGAACCAGGACATCGCCGTGGTGGGCCGCGTCACGGTCACCGCCAAATCGCCGCTGGTGCTTCCGGCCCCCGGCGCGCCGGTGCCCGTTCCCGAAACGGACAACAAGGGCAATGCGAAGACCCACAGCGCCAAGGGCAATCTGAATGTGAAACTGCGCTGGGCCACGCCGCATGAACTGCGACGGCTCTCCATTATGAATTACGGTTTCAACGTGTATCGCTATTCGCGGGCAGCAGCCGAAGCGAAGAACTATCATGCGACTCCGCCCTCAGTGGCGGCTTTGAAGGCGGACGGGACCAGTGGACTGGCCGTGCGGATCAACGAACTGCCCATCATCACCGACAACGACTTCGATCCCGCCAATCCCGCGAATCCGACCGCCAACACCAATGACGTCGCCAACTTCAATCAAGCCCTCGGCGGCGACAGCACCACCTGGTTCGTTGCCGATGACAACGGCGGGAACCGGCCCGGCGGCGTGAAGTTCCAGAATGGCGATCAATTCTATTATTTCGTTACGGCGCGGGACATCCTTGGCCGCGACGGGCTGGTATCTCCCGGCAGACTGGTGACCCTGTGTGACCGGCTGCCGCCACCGGCGCCGGAGGGAGTCGAGGTTGAAAACGATTATGCCTTCGACGCCGTCAGCGGCACTTCGAGTCAGCGGCTCAAGGTGCTCTGGCGTCCTTACGACGGAACGAACGACACGGTGGTTGGCTATCACGTCTATCGTTGGATGAACGCCGCGGACGTGCAGAAACCCGCCGTGCGCGCCACCAATGCGCCCGCATCGCCGCTCATTCCGCTCGCGTCCGGTCAAACGACGCAGGGTTTCGTTGACAACGGCGCGAACGCGCCGCAGATGCCGCTGCATTCGGGTCTGGCCTTCTGGTACACGGTCCGCGCCGTGGACAACAGTGCCTGCGGTGGAAACGTGTCACCGGACAGCGCGCCGGTCTTTGGAGTGCTCCGCGACCGGGTCGGACCGGCGGCGCCGACCGGCAGGCTGCTCGTTCAATGCGTTCGCCCGTTCGTTGAATTTGTCACCGCTACGCCGCTGACCTGGCAGGATCCAGATCCGGAAGTGGCGGCTTACCAGATCGCCTGCACGCGGGATGGGTTGGGCGGCGAGGAGATTCAATGGGCGGAGTTCTTCTGGTCATTGCTGGGGCACGGAGGCGCCGGCCAGCCGGTGACGTCGAATTACATCGCCCGGGTCTTTTTCCCGCCGGCGTATTCCCCCGGCGAATTTGTCAACGTGCCGCTGCTCATCGCCCGCAGCAATGTGACGAGCGCGGACCTGATGCTTTACTGTCGCGCCGGTGCGAAGAATGGAAAAGTCTCCAATCTGGCTCCGTTCGGTCCGGCTCCGCTCCCCGCTCCGGACCAGTTCCTGGGCGTGTTGTTCCATTCGGCCATCCAGACGCTTCGGACGGAAAGCTGCGATGGCCACACGCCCGTCATTCCGGGCACGAACAAGATCACTGGCATTGAAATCTGCGCCAATGTCACCGCAGGAGCGAAGGAGTATCGCATCTATCGCCGCGTGGACAACGGGCCACTGACGCTGATCAAGCAGGGCAAGATCGAGGGCTCGCCTGTCTGCCACACGAACCTCGATCTCCCCGGCAGTTCCGGCACAATCTGCTACTACGTTCAGTTCCTCGACGAGCACGGGAATGCCAGTCCGGTGACCCAGATCGGCGACTGCACGCCCGTCGGCGGTCTGGGTAAGCTGCCTAAACCGCTCCTCGCCGAAGTCGAAGCCGCGGGAACCAAGGCCGCGCCGCGGATGATTCTGCGCTGGTTCTGTCCGCCGGCGGGGATCGACCGGTTCCGCGTTTACATCGCGCAGGATTTTGGCGAGCCGCCGGACGTGTTTGGGCCCGATCTGTCCCCGAACATTTTCGCCAATCAGACGCCGCCCACCTCGGAAGAACAATTCACGCTGGATGGTGTGAAGACCAACAAGACGTTCAAGGGTTATCTCACGCTGCCGATCGGACCTGCGTTCGGCGACGGCGCGTCGTTCGAAGTGGACGTGCCCAATGTTACAGTGGGCAAGCGATACACCGTGTTCGTGCGCGCGGTGGACAAGGCCGGCAATCTCAGCGATCCGAGCAACGGCGAACAATTCAAGTGGTCGGTCCACAAAAAACCGGCGCTGGAGGTTCCCTGGCCGGCCCGCGACCTGCCCGAGGTTTCGGGATTCAATTCGAATATCGCGGCGATGGTAATGCACACCAATTCATTCAAAGGGTTGGGCGTTCGGATCGGACATCATATCTTCAAAGACCCCGACGACTATCATTACCGCGACTTGCCCACATTGACGGACCCGGTCGAATACCTCTACGACGGTCCAAAAAATGAGCCGCTGCTGCCTGTGGCGATGTATCGCTATCAGGTAGCCAACGTTTTCTTTCCTCAGGTTTCCGGCGATGTGGTGCAAGTGACGCCGCTGATGGAGCGCATTGCTTTCAGGGAGGTTACCAATGTGGATAAGCCTTTTGTCCGCATTTTCGATCCGTTTATCGGAATGGACCCGGAGATTGGGCCGATCGCGGTTGAACTTCCCTTCTACCTGATCGGGATACATCTGCTCGATACCCAGCCGGTCATTCGTGGCGCCGCGTATCGCTACCTGCTCGTCCGGTTTGATCCGAAGACGAAGGAGATTGTTCAGGTGATTCCGACAAACGAAGTCCATGTGCCATGAGAACTTCGCGCCGAAACCTCATCGCGGTCGCGGTCCTCACCGTCGGGACGGTGTTATGCCCGCGGGGATGGGCCGGATTCGTTTATGAGAACCCTGCCGAGTTCACGGCTTCGGGAGACTTCGACGGAGACGGACGGCCGGATGTGGTCATTGTGGATAGGGCCTCGGGCACGTATCGCATCGGTTATCAACTTTCCTCCGGCAGCTTCACCTGGGCTTCGCCGCGCGCCAGTGGAATCGACGTCGTCTCCGGCGTCGGGCTTGGGCGTCTTGCGGCCACGTCCACGGACGCGCTGGCGTTTACGGCGCCGGAAGGAAACCGGATCAACGTCTTCACGGCCGACAATCCAAACTTTGCCGGTCTGCCGCTTTCGCTCTTTTCACCGGCGATCGGACCCAGCCTGCTGGTGGCAATCGATGTCGGCGGCACGGGCAACACTGCGTTGGACGACTTCATCATCGGCAGCGAACTGAACGGCGGCCAGCCGTTCCAGCTCGAGGCGGCGCGCAACCAGGGAAGCGCGCTGCAAGTTCTGAACGTCGCCAATCTATCAGCGTCCCCACGGCGCGGAAACGCGGTCGCGCTCAAGACCGGAAATCCCCCGTTGGCGGCGGTGCTCGTCCGCAGCGGCGCGAACGATCTGTTCAAAGTCTGGCAGTTGACCGGCGGCACGCTCGCCGAAGTCCTGACGGCGCCGGTCGGTCCTCCGTTCGGTTTGGATTATACGTTTGGCTTCTTCAATTCCAGCAGTCCGTTCGCACAATTCCTCTTTTACAAGCCCGGCACAAACGGGCTGATGCTGCGGCCGGTCCAGGAACCGACGCCGGGCGCGTTCACGCTGGCAGCCGGACCGGTCTTCAATCTCGGCGATGACCTGCGTCAGGTGTTCACCATTCCAGGCGTCGCATCGCCGAGGCTGCTCGTCATTTTCGGCGAAGGCGGCACGGCCAACGTCTATGATTTTGACGGCAGTAGTTTTCCGGTGGTCTTGCAGACATTCACGGCCGGTGCGGGCGAGACGTTCACCGGCGCGGCGGTCCTGGCCGGTGGCGATGTGATGCTCTTGACCGGCGCGCCGGGCAGCGGCCTGTCGTCCGGTTTCCGGCGTTACGCCGTGAACGGCGCGACTTACACGTTGCAATCGTCGGGCGCGCTGCCATCACTCAATGCGCTCTCACATCGCGCGAACGTGATGACGTTTCAGCTCGAGCCTTTCGTCACCTCCGCGCCGAACCTGCTGCAGTCCTTCAACGCAGGGGATTGGACCTCGCTTTACGTTCCTCAGGCCGGTTCGCAGGCCAGCGTGACGTTCGAGACTTTCGTCGATCCGCAGACCGGTCTGGGGAGCCCGATCGCTCAGGCGTTGTCGCCCATCAACCCACTCGCGCAGTTCTCATTGGTGAATCAATATCGTGAGCCGATTTCATTATTCCGGTTGACGCCGGCAGTGGGTTCTGAAGTGGCGGATGTAACCATTCTTCCAGCTCCGGGGACCTACAAAACAAGCATCCAGGTAAGCTTCAAAACGGTCCATCCGCAAAACCGTGTTTACTACCGCCTCGGTCAGTCCTCGAGCTGGATTCCTTTCACTTTTCCGTTCCGGATCTTCAAAGACACAACCGTTTCGTTCTACGCGACACCCGACGCGTCCGGCACCCCGTTGAAATCCGTCATCCGGCAGGCCTCGTATCACTTCACCGAATTGCCGCAGAACCTCGATTCCGACGGCGATGGTGTCCCTGATTACGTCGAAATCGCCAAGGGCCTCGATCCGGTAACCAGCGGGAGCGACGCGGACGGCGACGGCTACTCCGATCTGGACGAGCTGACCAGCGGGAAAAATCCGGGCGACGCCGACGACTTTCCCGCCGGCGAACCGCGGCAGGACCTGCATGCGGCGGTGGACCTGATCCAGGCGCCGCAGGCCGTGGACGGCGTTTCGGGATTGGCGGCGGATTGCGCTCACGGGACATTCCTGCGCGCTTTCGACCTGTCCGGTGATCTGCTCTCCATCGGCTCTGCCACCCTGGTGTCGTTGCCCCAGCTCAACGGTCCGGCGGCCGTGCTCTCGAACGTTGTGGTGGACGTTGACATGCGTCTGGTGGCTGTCGCGACCGATCCGCACTTCGACATCGTCACCGGCCAGGCCGACAAGCGCATTGGTCGCGAATTGATCCGGCTGCTCGACACGACGGACTTCGTTGATCCCGTATCGCTGCCGCACACGTGGTCGGGTGGCGACGTTAGCACCGAAGCGAACCTGTGGATCACCACCACGTCCAATCAGCTTCTCAACGTCACGCGCAAGCAGATCGTCGGCAACATGGGCGCTTACGACACGCTCGCCGCACTCCTTGTGGAGAAGAAGGTTCGCACCATCCTGCTCAGTCGGGGCGCGAGTCAATTCTTGAACCTCACCCTCTTCCCGTTCCGTGCCGGCGATGCTGGCCGGCCCTCCCTTGCCGCAGAGGACCTGGCGGCGCTCGAGAGCGAGACCGCCAATGGTCTGCCGGGATTTCAACTCTCCCACATCCTGGGCGCCATCGAGACGGCGCTGGCTTCAACACCACCGAACGATCCGGCGCAACAGTTGAAGGCGCTCGCCTGGGAGATTTATCGCGTCAGCAGCGCCAGCAATAACATCCCTCCGGGCGCTCAAAGCTGGCCGTTCCTTCCATCGCCGGTGGATACGCTGCGCGATTTCCTGGAGACTGGCGTGGTGCAGAGCAATTACGCCGCCTCCGCCGCGCTGTCCGGCCTGGTGGCGCCCGCGTTCGCGCAATCACAAACGATTCTTAACGGCATCGGCGGACGTCCCGTCGTGATGGTGAACCTCAAGATTCGCCCGGACACGTTTCTGGGCGGGTGCGTACTGCTCGACACGCTCGATGGGGCACAAACGCGCAGCCTCCTCAACGCGATGGGCGCGCCGTTTGAGTTTCTCGATGCGTTCAGTCTTCCGCCCGGAACTGTTGTAACGGTGAAGGGCTACAACGACGTCATCAACCTCGGGTGTCCGGGTTCCGCGCTCGAAGTGATCGAAGCAACCCTGTTCGCTCCCCCGCAGTTCACCTCGGAGGATTTGGATGGCGACTTGTTGCCCGATGCGCTCGAACTGGCGCTGTTCGGCAGCCTGTCAGCAAATGGGTTCGGTGACTTCGATGGCGACGGTTTCTCCAATTTGCAGGAAATCTTCGACGGCACGGATCCGAACAACAAGAGCAGCGGGGGCGTGCAGATCGTGAATTTCGCGCTTCCGGCCGTGCAGTTGCAAGTGGCGCCGGCGGCCCAGATCAAGCTCCAGTTCCAGTGGCCGGCGGCTTATGCGAACAAGGTGCAGTTTGGCGTTGTGGGCGCTCCGAACCTGGGCACACCCTTTACCTACGTTCCCGCCGTTCAGAGTTTCCTGGGCAATGACACGTTCGAGCTGAATCTTCCGGACGCGGGCGGAGCGGCCTTCTTCTATCAAATCTTCGTCACGTTGAAATAGATTTTCGAGGCATCCCTTCTCCGGCGAGGCGTCGGAGTATATTTTTGCGTTTTCGTTTCAGTCGCCTTTCGGCAAGCTGCGGCCGTTGAAATTTTCCTGGCCGCCGAAAGCGCGTTACCTGATCGCCGTCCTCGCGGGACTATGCTGGGCGGCGTCTTTTCCCAAGTTCAACATCGCCGGATTGGCGTGGGTCGCGCCGGGACTGATGCTGTTTGCAGCGGCGGGACAGGCGGGGCGGAGGGCGTTTCGCCTCGGGTATGCCGCTGGTGTCGCGCATTACCTCGCCTCGCTGTACTGGCTTCTTCACATTCCATTCCCGGCGGGGGCGGTGATCGGCTGGCTGGCATTGAGCGCGTATCTGGCGCTCTATCCCGCGGTCTGGGTCTGGCTGTGCTGGAGGTTATTGCCTGTAGCGGCGGTCTATGACCGTCGAACCACTGGAGCAGACCCGATCGGCACTCGCGGAGCGCCTCTACAAGGTGTTCTCGCTGCCAACGGGTGGCAACGGGCGGCGTGGGCCTTGCTTTGCGCCGCGCTGTGGGTCGCGGGGGAGATGATCGTAAGCCGGTTCCTGAGCGGCTTCCCGTGGAACCTGCTCGGCATCTCGCAATACCGTCTCCTTCCGCTTATTCAGATCGCCTCGGTCACCGGCGTTTATGGTGTTTCGTTCCTGGTCGTCTGGTTTTCCGTCTCGTTGGCGATTGTGTTGATGCGGCTGGCGGCCGATTCGGGCAAGCGTTGGGGGTTATTTGCCGAGCTGCGCCTGGCGCTGATCGGTCTTGTCATGGTCGCGATGTTCGGCATCAACAAAGTGCTGTCGCGTCCGGCCTCCGAACGCGCAATCACCCTAGCCCTGGTTCAACCCAGCATCGCCCAGGAGCTGATTTGGGATCGGCGGGAGGATTCCAATCGCTTCAACAAGATCATGCGCCTCTCCGAGGCCGCGCTGGCGGCAAAACCCGATGTGTTGGTCTGGCCGGAGGCAGCCCTGCCTGACTTCACCGAGGACAATTTTCGCGCCATCACCAATCTCGTCGCGTCTCATAAAGTCTGGATGATCTTCGGCGCGGAGGACTCCGAACGCTCCGCGGACGCGGAGACTTCGGAGGACCATGACTTTTTTAACGCCGCCTTTCTGTTCGATCCGAAGGGAAACCTTGCGGCGACCTACCGCAAGCGGCAGCTCGTTATGTTCGGTGAATTCGTTCCCCTGGCGGGTTGGATGCCCTTTGTGCGGAAACTGATTCCGGTCCCGAGCGATTTCACGCCCGGCGGCAGGCCGGCGCCGTTCGACCTGAACGAACTGCGCGCCAGGATTTCGGTTTTGATTTGTTTCGAGGACGTTTTCCCTCACGTGGCG